>CANBWX010000018.1 GCA_947373225.1 Flavobacteriaceae bacterium
CAAAAGACGTATTCTACTAATTCTTCTTCAAAAAATATATTAATTCATATTTAAGCACTAATTTTACTAAAATGATTTAAGGTTTTGGAAAATAAAAAAATAAAAAAGTCTGCACTTCATGAGAAAGCTGGTATTGCTTCGCCAGAAATTGTGAGCTTAAATTCTGTTGGGCAAATTCAACAATTCAGAAAAATACAACCTTCATCAAAAGAATTGATTGATGGAATTTTATCCGGAAATATTTCTGCTTTAAGCCGAGCGATTACCTTAGTCGAAAGTACCAATAGCGATCATTTGGCGAAAGCCAACGAGGTGATTAATGCTTGCTTACCGCACGCCAATAAATCAATCCGAATAGGAATTACAGGAGTTCCCGGTGTTGGAAAAAGCACTTTCATCGAAGCTTTTGGAAAACATTTAACCAGTTTAGGAAAAAAAGTGGCAGTTCTTGCCGTTGATCCAAGTAGTTCGATTTCGCACGGAAGTATTCTTGGCGATAAAACCCGAATGGAAGAATTGGTGAAAGATCCCAATGCTTACATTCGCCCTTCAGCCTCGGGGGATACACTTGGTGGTGTAGCTCGAAAAACCCGCGAAACCATTACACTTTGCGAAGCCTGTGGCTTCGATACTATACTTATAGAAACTGTTGGCGTTGGCCAAAGCGAAACTGCGGTTCATAGCATGGTAGATTTTTTTTTACTTTTAAAAATTTCTGGCGCAGGCGACGAATTACAAGGAATCAAACGCGGAATTATGGAAATGGCCGATGCTATAATCATCAACAAAGCCGATGGCGATAATATCAGGAAAGCGAATTTAGCCAAAGTAGAATTCAATCGTGCTTTGCATCTTTTTCCAGCCAAGAAATCAGGTTGGACACCAATAACATCAACTTGTAGCGCCATAACTCACGATGGAATTTCGAAAGTTTGGGACGCTGTCGAAAAGTTTATCGAACTCACAAAAGAGAATCATTATTTCTTCGAAAAACGAAAAGAACAAAATCAATATTGGATGTTAGAAACCATAAATGAGCATTTGAGAACCAACTTTTATAATCATCCAGAAATTCAAAAACTCTTGGAAGACAATAAAAAAGCGGTACAAAATGATGAAATATCCCCTTTTGCAGCCGCTCAGTTATTATTAGAAACGTATTTTAAATAACTTAAAAAAATATACCCCATCTACTTCAATTTTATAAATATTTTACATTTTATACCATATGCGGTATAAAATGTAAAATATTTATAAAAATATACCGTTTAAGGTATTAAATATTAAAAAATATGTATTTTTGTACTTTTAAAGGTATAAAAATGAAGAAAAATCTAAACAATATCAGCATTCACTTAAAAAATAAACGCAAACAAAACAAACTAACACAACCCGAATTAGCTTTAAAAGCAGGAGTTGGATTACGCTTTGTCAGAGATTTAGAACAAGGCAAAAATACTTTACGAATGGATAAGGTGAATGATGTGTTACGACTATTTGGAGAAACCCTAGGAGTAGTTGCAATGGATCGAGATAAATTAATAAGCAATGAATAGAAGTGGAAACGTATATATGAAAAATGTTTTTTGTGGCGTAGTAAGCGAAACAGACGACGGCTATTTATTTGAATACAACAAAGACTATTTACAAAACAATCAATCACAAGCCGTAAGTTTGACATTACCATTAACCGAACCCGCCTACAAAAGCAAAACACTATTTGCCTTTTTTGATGGATTAATTCCCGAAGGTTGGCTTTTAGACATTGCCGAAAGAAACTGGAAAATAAATTACAAAGACAGAATGGGTTTGCTCCTAACCTGCTGTAAAGATTGTATTGGAGCCGTAAGCGTAACAAAAAATGAAGAATTATAAAAAGAAATATCTAGCAACAAAAGACTTTCCAGAAGTACGCGAAAAAAGCACTTTCTACGGAAAACGCTGTTTGCATTGTTATGAACCACTTTTTGATACAAATTCTGATTTTCATGAAGCTTGTAACAAACGTTTTTTTGGACAACTAAAAACACCCCAACTTGACTACAGTTTAAATAATTTGCAAGAATTGGCGGCACAAGTTATCCAAAGTCAAATGGCAGTTACAGGAGTTCAAGCCAAAGTGTCATTGAGTCTATATAGAAAACAAGAAAAAAATTTAACCAAAAAGCTCACTATAGTTGGTCTTTATGGTGATTACATCTTAAAACCGCCATCCGAACATTATGCGCAACTACCCGAATTAGAAAGCGCAACAATGCACATGGCTGATGTTTGTGGCATAAAAGCAGTTCCGCATAGTTTAATTCATTTGCAAGACGAAACACTTTGTTATATCACCAAACGTGTAGATAGAACCCGAAAAGGCAAACTACAAATGGAGGATATGTGCCAATTAAGTGAGCGCTTAACCGAAGATAAATATAAAGGAAGTCATGAGCAAGTGGCTAAATTGGTTTTGAAATATTCTTCAAATCCTTTGCTTAATGTTAGTGATTTTTATGAGCAAGTGCTTTTTAGTTTTTTTACTGGAAACAGCGATATGCATTTAAAGAATTTTTCGCTACTAGAGAAAGAAGGATTGGGAATGAGTTTATGTCCCGCTTATGATTTAGTACCAACAGCATTAGTAAACACAGCCGACAACGAAGAATTAGCATTAACTTTAAATGCAAAAAAAAGGAAATTGAATTATAATGATTTTCTTGCTGCTTATGTAAATGGTGGTTTGAATAAGAAAGTTTTAGACAATACTTTAGAACTTTTTGTATTTTGTAAACCCGAAATGTTAGCTGTTTTAGAAAAAAGTTTTGTGAGTGATGAGTACAAAGAAAAATATTATTCGTTGATAAATTCTAGATATAAGCAGTTGAAATTACAGTAGAAAACCGCTAAAAAAAATTTTTTAGCGGTTTTTTATATAATAGAATACGTTACCGAATTTAAGCTTTGTAATCGCTCAGTTATTATTGAAAAAAGTACTTATTCTTTTTCGTAACGTTCCATTTCTCGATCGTAAAATTCATTGGCAAGAACTATTAATCCTTCCATTTCAGCGTTTAATTCGGCCTCATCAAGATCTTCAGCTTCTTCCATAAACTCCACTTCATCATCTTTTAAATTAATAATAAATCGAGGATAATCAAGATGAATGATAAAAATATCTTCGGGAAAATCGGTGTTGTCTCCTAGTAAAAATTTAGGTAATTCCATATTTATTGTTTAATCGGTTATTCGTTAATTTATTTTAGATTAACCGATTAAACAAATAATCGATTAACCATTTTAAATCTATTTATCAGAAAGAATAACGGGTGTATTCCCTTTACTATTCATAAAAATAATTTTGGTATTGGGTGAGGCTGCTAATTCTTTTTGCGCCTTTATAGATTCGTATTGCAATTGTTTGTCTGTTAGACCCATTGAAATAATATGCTGATAATCAGCAATACCTTGAGCTTCCACTCTTTTCCGTTCGGCTTCTTGTTTTTCTTTTTGAAGTACAAAAGTCATTTTTTGAGCATCTTGTTCAGCATTAATTTTACTTTCGATAGAGGCTTTTACAGAAGTAGGCAAATTGATATTTCTAATCAATAATTGTTCTAAAACTAAACCACGTAATTTAAAATCAGCTTCGATGGTTTTAAAAATTCGCTGTTGAAATTCATTTCTTTTGGTAGAATATAAAGCTACGGCATCATAATAAACAGCATTATCACGAATTCTTGTTCTTGTCACGGGACGTACAATTTTATCGGTATAATTGACACCAATTTGTTTGAAAATTTTCGGTGCATCCGATGGAGTAATTCGGTACAAAACCGTTAAATCAATTACAACTTCCAGTCCGTCATTCGACAAAACACGAATGGCGTCATCACCTACTTGAGCTCCTTCACCGTGAACGGCTGACATGGTGTAATTTTGAGTTTGAATATCAAAATCGGTCACATCAAGAAGTGGGTTTATTAGATGCAAACCACTTTCTAAAACTTCGGGTTCAACACTTCCGTAAAGCGATTGAACACCTACTTTTCCAGCATTAATTTGCTTGAACATCGAAGACGAAACCCCCAATAAAATAGCTGCAATTCCAAGGATTTTAAAAATATTTGAAAAGTGTGAAAGTTGACTTTGATTGTTTTTCAATGAAAAACTAAAAATCAGTAAAATAACCCCAATAATAATAAATAGTACCATTTTTTAAAGTTTAGATTAGTTTGTTAATTATACGAGGAAATTTATTGGAAGTTGCATTTACTAGAAAAATTTAATTCCTAAGCGTTTTCTAATGCTAATTTTTTTGTTAATCTCGCAAAGCGAATATACAAAAATAAAGCTGCCGAAGTGAGTCCTGCCAAAAGTCCTATCCAAATTCCGGTTGCTCCTAAATCAGTATGTTTTCCTAAATAATAAGAAATTGGAAAACCAATAACCCAATACGCCACGAAAGTAATATACATAGGAACTTTTACATCTTGTAAACCTCTCAAAGATCCAAGAACAACCACTTGAATTCCATCTGAAATTTGGAAAACGGCAGCTACCAAAATCAATTGTGATGCAATACTAATTATTTCTTGATTATCGATTATTTGTGAAGAATCGGTCATATTCAAAAACAAATGCGGTAAGTAATTATGGAAAATTACGAAAACAAGACCAAAAAATATTTCGAAAATAATAGTCAACAAGAATATGGATCGTGCTGTTATTATTAGGTTTTTAAAATCTTTCGACCCTTTATGAAAACTCACCCGAATCATTGCCGTTACACTAAATCCCATCGCAAACATAAAAGTTGTCGATGCCATAATAAGAGCAATTTGGTTTGCAGCCTGACTATTTTTTCCTAGAGAACCTGAAAGCCAGATTGCTGCAGTAAACAAAGTCACTTCAAACAACATTTGCATCGCCGAAGGAAGTCCAAGATTGATGATTTTCATCAAGATTGACTTCCGAATTTCCTTGAAAGTAAAATTCTTGAAATATCTTTTGAAAGCGGCATTTTTCCGCAAAATGAAGTGCATAAAAACCACCATCATAATTCTGGAAATTACGGTTCCTAATGCGGCTCCCAGAATTCCCAATTTCGGGAAACCCCAAACTCCATAAATCAACACATAATTAAAAAAAATATGAACTACGTTTGCCAAATAAATAGCATACATAGAATATTTTGTCTGCGATAAACCATCGGCAAATTGTTTGTATCCTTGGAAAATAATCACGGGAATCAGCGAAAAAGCAACCCAATCTATATAAGGTGTCGCCAGTTTTACAACCGCTTCAGGTTGATTCATCAAGTTCATTATGGATTTTGATAATACAATCAAGGCAAAAATGGTAATTCCTAAAATCACGCATAATAAAAGCCCGTGATGAAAAGTAGTTCTAATTTTTTTATCGTCTTTTTCGGCATCGGCCTCAGCAATCAAAGGCGTTATCGCCGTAGAAAACCCAATTCCTAATGACAATCCAATAAAGATAAAACTATTACCAAGAGAAACTGCCGCTAACTCAGTAGAACCAAGGTTTCCGACCATAAAATTATCTACAATTCCTATCAAAGTATGACCCAACATTCCCAAAATCACGGGATAAGCCAGTCGTAAATTATAAGAGAACTCTTTTGTGTATTTTGTAAAACTCAATTTGCTTTTTTTAAGATTGCAAATGTAACTTAAATTAAAACAAAATCCTCACCCCAACCCTCTCCAAAGGAGAGGTAGACTATACTGGATTGAAAACAAACTAATAAAAACCAAATTCTTAGCAAATAAAAAATCCGTGAAATCTGTGGCAAAAAATTAGCCTTCTAATTCCTTTTTATACACTTCAAAATTAGCCAATATCTTTTCGTCTAATACTGGTTTTTTAATATCCGTATGTTTCTGCATTTCTTCCCAGATGATTTTTGCCACGATATAACGCGCCATTTCCTTGTCATCGGCAGGAATTATATACCAAGGAGCGTTTGCTGTCGAAGTCTTATTAATTGCTTCCTCATAATATTTCATGTATTCGTCCCAATGTTCGCGTTCTTTCAAATCACCTGGTGAAAATTTCCAATGTTGCTCTACATTTTCTAATCTTCTTAGCAGTCTTTTTCGCTGTTCCTCCTTACTCAAATGGAAAAAAAACTTCATAACAATCGTTCCATTTTGGCTAATATGACTCTCAAAATTATTGATTTGTTGCATTCTATTTTCCCAAAATTCGGGTGTAATGTCTTCCACTTTCTCAACGCCAGGCAAATTTTCACTCAAAATATATTCGGGATGAACTCTTGTAACAAGCACATTTTCATAATAGGTTCTATTAAAAACCGCAAACTTCCCTTTTTCAGGCAAAGCCAAATAATGACGCCATAAATAATCGTGCTCCAATTCGGTCGAATTCGGCGTTTTAAAACTATGGACAACAACACCACGCGGATTAAATTCCTTAAAAACTTCCCGAATCAAGCTATCCTTTCCAGACGTATCCATTCCTTGCAAACAAATCAAAACACCATACCTATTATGAGCATACATCACATCTTGCAGCTCACTCAGCTTGGCTTGAACCTTGATTAACTTGTCTTCTTTCTCATCGGCATCGGCATTATTAAACAAGTTGGTGGGGATTTTTGACAATTCAATTTTGCCAACAACTTTAAAATCATCCGGGTTTATAGATTTCATAGGAAATAATTTATATTTACAAAATCAAATATAACGATTAATCGAAGCTATTTCCTGCTATTCGTTGCAATATTTTCTTTTTTGGCAGCAAAAAAGAAAAGGATTTCCACTTCTATCAGGGCTAGGGCATTCGTTTTCAAAATAACATTTATGCAAAATTTCACGCTCGTATTACAATTTCAAATCTCCGGCATCGGTTCCGCTTCAGGAATTGTTTACAAAGAAAACTCCTTGTTTATAATTTCGGATAACAGTTCGTTTCTTTATCAATATCACATTCAGGAAAAGGAATTAACCAGAATAAAACTCTTCGAAAACAGCCAAGAAAATATTCCAAAAAAAGAAAAATATGATTTCGAATCTATTTCTCTAAAAGGAAACAAACTTCATATTCTAGGTTCTGGCTCTACGTCCAAAAGAGAAAAAAGAATAAGTTATCATCTTGAAACGGCAGCAATAAAAGAAAAAGACATAACAAAATTATATCGAAAATTAAAAAAAACCGCCAATATCTCTGATGAAGATCTCAACATTGAAGGTTCTCTTTTCCATAACGAAAAATGGTATTTGTTTCAAAGAGGAAATAGCGCCAATTCCCAAAACGGGATATTTTCAGTAGATACATTTTCTAAAAAAGATGATTCCGAACCCAATTTCACAACAATACAATTGCCAAAAATTAAGCATATAGAAACTTCATTTACCGATGCCATTCTAGTTGAAGACAAAATTTATTTTTTGGCAACAGCCGAAGACACCACTTCAACTTACAACGACGGAGAAATTCTAGGAAGTATCATTGGTCGAATCGACATTCAATCCATGCAAATTGATTTCACTATAAAAATATCCGACACCCAAAAATTCGAAGGATTAACCCTTTTCAACAAAACCGAAGATGCAATAGAATTTCTGCTTTGCGAAGACAACGACACCGAAGAATTGCAATCTAGCATTTATAAACTCACATTATAATAATTTTAAAATGAAGTTCATTAGATAAAAGTTCACTTCAGTTAAAATAACAGAACGTTAAATTTAGATTAAATAGAAAAACAAAATAGATTTCAAATTTAAAACAAGGTACTTTTACAGTAAACTAAGCCTTTTATTGGCATAAAATAATTAATAAATGAGCGACTTAAAAAACAAAAATGCCCTAATTACGGGAGCTGGAAAAGGAATTGGAAAAGCAATCGCATTGGCTTTGGCCAAAGAAGGAGTCAACGTCATTTTATTGGCAAGAACACAAAGTGAAATCGACAATGTAGCTGCAAAAGCTCGTTCCTTAAGAGTGAAAGCGCTAGCAATAGCAGCTGATGTTGCAGATATTAATTCAGTAAATTCCGCTGTAGAAAAAGCCTTAGCTGAATTTAAAACCATCGATATATTAATCAATAATGCTGGGATTGCTGCTTTTGGTAAGTTCTTAGAATTGGAACCAGCCACTTGGGAACGCATCATTCAGGTTAATTTAATGGGAACCTATTATGTAACTCGTGCCGTTTTGCCTAATATGATTGAAAGGCAAATGGGCGATATTATCAATATTTCTTCAACAGCAGGACTGAACGGAAACGCATTAACAAGTGCTTATAGCGCCTCAAAATTTGCAGTTTTAGGATTAACCGACTCGTTGATGCAAGAAGTTCGCAAACATAATATTCGGGTAACCGCTTTAATACCAAGTACTGTTGCTACTGATATGGCCAAAGAATTGAAACTTACAGATGGAAATCCAGAAAAAGTGATGCAAGCTGAAGATATGGCCGAATTAATAATCGCTCAACTTAAATTAAATCGACGCGTTTTTATAAAAAACAGCAGTATTTGGTCGACAAATCCATAATTTTAAAATAAAGCTTCCAGCTTTTAAAAGGCTGGAAGCTTTATAAAAATCACAATATTTATACTCCTACATTCAAAAATTCCATTCGAACACTTCCGTCTTCATCAATTTTGGTTAGATTGATTTCACGTAAAGTATTTGCTAATTCAGGATTCCAAGGTGTTTTTACCCGAACATAGTTTTCGGTAAAACCGTGAATATAGCCTTCTTTATTTTCACTTTCAAAAAGTACCCTTCTATTGGTTCCTATTTGGCTTTCATAAAAAGAACGACGTTTTTTTACAGATAAACTGCGTAACATTTTGCTGCGCTTCGCTCGAACATTTGCAGGAACAACGCCTTGCATTTCAGCAGCTTCGGTATTATCTCTTTCTGAATACGTAAAAACGTGCAAATAAGATATTGCCATTTCATTCAAGAAATGATAAGTTTCCAGAAAATGTTCATCAGTTTCGCCAGGAAAACCAACGATTACATCCACACCAATACACGCGTCTGGCATCACTTCGCGAATTTTATTTACTCGCTCGGTATAGATTTCACGCTGATAACGGCGTTTCATCAACTTTAGGATTTCATTGCTTCCCGATTGCAAGGGAATATGAAAATGCGGCACAAAGGTTCTACTTTTCGACACAAATTCAATCGTTTCGTTTTTCAATAAATTGGGTTCGATAGAGGATATTCGCAATCTTTCGATTCCTTCCACTTTATCCAATTCCTGAACTAGTTCTAAGAAAGTATGTTCGTGCTTTTTATTGCCAAATTCTCCTTTTCCGTAATCACCAATATTTACGCCAGTCAATACAATTTCTTTGATGTTTTGAGCGGAAATTTCTTTGGCATTTTTCAACACATTTTCCAATTCATCACTTCTCGAAATTCCTCTTGCCAACGGAATCGTGCAATACGTACATTTATAATCGCAACCATCTTGCACTTTCAAAAAAGCTCTGGTTCTATCGCCAATAGAATAACTTCCCACGTAGAAATCGGCTTCTTCTATTTCGCAAGAATGGATTTCGCCAAAATCATTTTTGGACAAATCATTGATATAATCGGTGATTTTGAATTTTTCGGTAGCACCAAGAACCAAGTCAACTCCATCAACATTGGCTAATTCTTCCGGTTTCAGTTGGGCGTAACAGCCAATCGCAGCAACAAAAGCTTTGTCATTCAATTTCATTGCTTTTCGCACGACTTGCTTGAATTGCTTATCGGCATTTTCCGTCACCGAACAGGTATTAATAACATACATATCGGCCACTTCTTCAAAATCGACACGATCAAAACCTTCATCCTGAAAATTTCGGGCAATTGTAGATGTTTCCGAAAAATTGAGTTTGCAACCCAGCGTATAAAAGGCAACTTTTTTTCTGTTTTCCATAAAATAGCTCAATTAATGAAATCGTTGTCAAAAAATTGAGATTGCAAATTTACGAACAAAAAACTTCAAAATGAAATCAATAGTTTGAAACAAAAAGAAATAAAAAAGCCACAACTACTTTCGTAATTATGGCTTTTCAAATTTTTATATTATCCTATTTTGAAATTATTCTTTCCTCCATTTTTTAGTTTCCTCAAAAACGTGTTCTAAAATTGCCGATTCTTTTTCATCAAAAACAACATTTCTTCGCCCCATTACAAGTCGAGCGGTTTCAAAAGCTTTTTTAGTGATGTAAGTGGTAAAACCTGAAACTCCTCCCCAAGAAAAACTCGGAACAAAATTTCGAGGAAACCCCGAACCGAAAATATTAGCACTCACTCCTACTACTGTTCCTGTGTTAAACATGGTATTAATTCCGCATTTGCTATGGTCTCCCATCATTAATCCGCAAAATTGAAGTCCCGTTTTTTCAAAACCTTCGGTTTCGTAACTCCATAATTTCACTTCTTCGTAATTATTTTTTAGGTTGGAGTTGTTGCTGTCGGCACCAATATTACACCATTCACCAAGCACCGAATTTCCTAAAAATCCGTCATGTCCTTTATTCGAATACCCAAAAAGAACCGAATTATTTACTTCTCCGCCAATTCTGGATTGTGGACCAACAGTTGTTGCTCCATATACTTTGGTCGCTAACTTTACCACAGCTCCTTCGCATAAAGCAAAGGGACCACGAATTACGGAACCCTCCATGATTTCTGCATTTTTTCCAATATAAATAGGACCCGAAGAAGCATTAAGAGTCACAAATTCTAATTTTGCCCCTTCTTCAATAAATATAGTTGAAGGAGAAATTACATTCACACTTTTCGGAATGGGTTGCGATTTTCTGTCTTCGGTCAAAAGTTCAAAATCTTCCCGAATTGCAGCATCATTTTTCGAAAAAATGTCCCAAGTATGTTCGATTCTTAAACATTCGCCTTCGAATTCTATGATTTCGTAGGTATCAAAATCTACTTCTTCTTGATTTTCACTAGTGTAAAAGGCAACAACTTCATCGCCTTTAAAAATAGCTTGATTCGTTTCGAGATTACCAACCATTTCTGCCAAAATAGCATTGGGAACAAAGGAAGCATTTATCATTACGTTTTCCTCCATTTCGACCATCGGAAATTTCTCTGACAAATATTCCTCGGTAAGTGTGGTAGTGGTAGAACCCAAGCGCATTTCCCATTTTTGACGAATCGTCATTATCCCAACAAGAATATCGGCAACCGGACGCGTGAAAGTAAAAGGTAATAAAGCGTTTCTAGATGGTCCGTCGAAAAGTATATAATTCATAAACTCGTTTATTTGTTTATTCGGTAATTTGTGTAATCGCAAAATCAAGTTTTACAATTTACCGATTTATAATATTGGCATCAAAGTTACAAAGTTTTAAATAGCAATTAAAATAAAAAAGCTCCACAAATTGCGGAGCTTTCTATTATTTATAAACGAGTAAATATTATTTACCGTGTTTAGCGTATTTAGTTTTGAATTTATCGATACGACCTGCAGTATCAATAAGTTTAGATTTACCTGTGTAAAAAGGGTGAGAAGTTCTAGATATCTCCATTTTTACAACTGGATATTCAACACCATCAACTGTAATTGTTTCTCTTGTATCTGCAGTAGATTTAGTAATAAACACATCTTCGTTTGACATGTCTTTGAACGCAACTAAGCGGTAATTTTCTGGGTGAATTCCTTTTTTCATCTTTATTTTATTTATTTTTTTGAGCGTTTTAATTTTGAAGCTTTCTCGTGATTAGAAAAAGGTGTAAATGCAACTACTCTTTTTGTTTAAAACTCTTTAAATTATTTTGAGTGTGCAAATTTACACTAATTTTTCAATAATCAAATCTTTACAATACTTTTTTTATATAATTGTAAAAATCGATTTTTGTCCTACAATATATTGGGAATTGTTATATTTGTGGATTAATAAATAATCTTTTTATGGAAAAAAATACATCACCTGCAAAATCAGGAATAACATTTGGTGTTTTGTTCGGCGTTTTAATGGTTTTAGAATTTGTAATTATGTACATAATTGGGATGAAATCACTAATAAACTCTAGTGCTGGAATTGTTGTAAATATTGCCAATTACCTAGTATTACCTATTTTATTCATATTTTTAGGATGTACAAACTATAAGAAGAACATAAATAATGGATTTGTAACTTTTGGGGAATGCCTGAAAATTGGGGTTTCAATAACATTTGTTGCTGCGCTTGTTTATGCCATATTCAATGTGATTTTCAATCTTATCTTTCCTGGATTTATTGACGAAATGATTTCTATTTCAAGAGAAACAATACTTGCCAAAAATCCCACTATAACTAGTGAGCAATTAGAAATGGGACTTTCTATCACTAAAAAATTCATGAATCCTTTTATTGTTTTTCCTGCAACACTTGCCATGTATTCTTTCTTTGGATTACTATATTCACTACTTATTGGTGCAATTTTAAAAAACGATAATCCTCAAAGCCTTTAATTAATGAATTTATCCATACTTATTCCACTTCTTAACGAAGACGAATCGCTCAAAGAACTTTATAGCTGGATTATTTCAGTAATGAAATCAAACAATTATTCTTATGAAGTCATTTTTATCGATGACGGTAGTACGGATAATTCTTGGTCTATTATCGAAGAATTAGCTGCCGAAGATACAAACGTGAAAGGCATTCGATTCATGAAAAATTTTGGAAAATCACAAGCATTACATGCTGGTTTTAAAAAGGCTCTAGGCGATGTTGTTATCACCATGGACGCTGATTTACAAGACAGTCCAGAGGAAATTCCGGATTTATACAACATGATTATTACCGAAAAATTTGATCTAGTTTCGGGTTGGAAAAAGAAACGATATGATTCGGTTGTAGCTAAAAATCTACCTTCGAAACTATTTAATTGGGCTGCCAGAAAAACATCGGGTGTTGAATTAAATGATTTTAATTGTGGATTGAAAGCCTACAAAAATGTAGTTATTAAAAATATCGAAGTTTCAGGCGAAATGCACCGTTACATTCCTGTTTTGGCAAAAAATGCCGGTTTTGGTAAAATTGGTGAAAAAGTAGTCCAACATCAAGCTAGAAAATACGGCGAAACTAAATTTGGAATGGAACGTTTCATCAATGGTTTTCTGGATTTAATTACCATTTGGTTCTTGTCAAAATTTGGCAAAAGACCCATGCACTTATTTGGCGCTATGGGTTCCGTAATGTTTATTATTGGTTTTCTATTGGCTGGATATATTGGCGTAATGAAATTATATAACCTTTATAATAATTTACCTTATCACTTGGTAACAAGCAATCCGTGGTTCTTTATTGCGTTAACAACAATGGTTTTGGGAACACAATTATTTTTGGCAGGATTTCTAGGCGAAATTATTTTAAGAACTAAAAATAACGAAGAAAGATATAAAGTTTCAAAAGAAATAAATTGATCAAATAAAAATATATTCTAATCTAAAAAATAATATAAAATGGAAATCAAACCAAACATTTTAGACGCAGTAAATGAATGGCTTACGCCAACATTTGACAAAACAACACAAGATGCCGTTATAGAAATGATGACTTCATCGCCTAAAGATCTCGAAGAAAGTTTTTATAAAAATCTAGAATTCGGAACTGGAGGAATGCGTGGTATTATGGGCGCTGGAAACAATCGCATCAATAAATATACACTTGGAAAAAGCACACAAGGTCTTTCAGATTATATGCATATCGCTTTTCCTAATCAACCGTTGAAAGCCGTAATTGCTTTCGATTGTCGTCATAACAGCAAGACTTTGGCAAAAACTGTTGCCGATGTTTTCTCGGCAAATGGAATCCAAGTTTATTTATTTTCAGATTTACGACCAACACCAGAATTATCTTTTGCACTTAAATATTTGGGTTGCCAATGCGGAATTGTTCTTACAGCATCTCATAATCCTCCTGAATATAACGGTTACAAAGTATATTGGGAAGATGGTGGACAAATTGTCCCTCCGCAAGATGGTGCCATTATCAATACTATCGAAAACTTAAACTACGACCAAATCAAGTTTGATGCCAACGAAGATTTGATACAATATATTGATGCCGAAGTAGATCAAGCTTTCATAAAATCGACTATCGAAAATGCTAGCTTTGGAACATCGCAAGAAGCAAAAGACAATCTTAACATTGTTTTCACCTCTTTACATGGTACATCCATAACATTAGTTCCCGACACTTTTGCGCAAGCTGGATATAAAAATGTGCATATTGTTCCCGAGCAAGCAGTGCCAAATGGTGATTTTCCAACGGTTAAATCTCCAAATCCAGAAGAGCCAGAAGCATTGACAATGGCTTTGGCATTAGCCGATAAAACTAACTCGGATATTGTTATTGGAACTGATCCTGATTGCGATCGTTTAGGCGTTGCTGTTCGAAATAACGAAGGCAAAATGACTTTATTAAACGGAAATCAAACCATGATTTTGATGACTGCCTTTTTATTGGAAGAATGGAAAAAAGCAGACAAAATCAACGGAAAACAATTCGTGGGCTCAACAATCGTTTCTACTCCAATGATTATGGAATTAGCGTCGGCTTATGGAGTAGGATTTAAAGTTGGTTTAACAGGTTTTAAATGGATTGCCAAAATGATTAAAGATTTTCCAGAATTGGAATTCATTGGTGGTGGTGAAGAAAGTTTTGGTTACATGGTAGGCGATGCAGTTCGTGATAAAGATGCCGTTGCGGCTACTTTATTAATTTGCGAATTGGCGGCTCAAGCCAAAGCAAAAGGAAGTACGGTTTACAAAGAACTTTTGAAATTGTATGTAGAACACGGATTTTACAAAGAGCATTTAATTTCATTGACTAAAAAAGGAATGGATGGTTTGGCTGAAATTAACCAAATGATGGTTACCATGCGTAATAATCCTGTGAAAGAAATCAACGGTCAACGAGTAGTTATGTTAGAAGATTACAAATCATCTGTTGCTAAAAATTTGCTTACTGGAGAAGAACAAACAATGGATATGCCAAAAGCAGATGTACTTATCTATTATACTGAAGATGGTTCTAAAATTTGCGCAAGACCAAGCGGAACTGAACCTAAAATTAAGTTTTACATGAGCGTAAACGCAGAACTTGATGCCGTTGAAAATTTTACTAAAGTGGAAGCTGTTTTAAACGAAAAAATAAAAAACATTATTGCGTCAATGCAATTGAGCTAATTTAATTAAACTATACCTGACAGGATTTTAAAACTTGTCGGGTATAAAAGAATATAAATGAACAATTTCAAAAAAATATTTCCCTTCATAATTCCGTATAAAAAATACGCTTACTTCAACATATTTTTTAATATTTTGTATGCGCTTTTTGGAACGCTGTCATTCGTGTCTTTAATTCCCATGATGCAGGTTTTATTTGACCAAACTAAGAAAAATTTAATAAAACCCATTTATGAAGGATTCGTAAATACTGGTGATTTTGTTGAAGATGCAAAACATTTTTTTGAGGGTACAAAACATTTTTTCGAGAATTACTTGTCTTATTATATTACAAATACCACACAAACTTTTGGCGTAGGTTACACCTTGTCGATTATGGTCGTTGTGATAATATCTGTTTTTTTATTAAAGAATTTGAGTGATTATCTAGCTATGTTTTTCATTACCTTTTTGAGAAATGGAGTTTTGAGAGATATGCGAAATGCGATGTATAAAAAAACTATCAATTTGCCTATTTCCTTCTTTTCCGAAAAAAGAAAAGGTGATACGATTTCTAGAATTTCAGCCGATGTAAACGAAGTTCAAAATTCATTCCTTTCTATACTCGAAATTGCAGTAAAAGAACCATTAACAATCATTTTTACTATCATTGCAATGCTCTTGATTAGTGCAAAATTGACTCTTTTTGTTTTTATTTTCATTCCAGTTTCTGGATATGTTATTTCGCTTATTGGTAAGCAATTAAAAAAGAAATCGACACGAGCGCAACAAGAACAAGGCATATTCTTATCGACAATCGAAGAAACTCTTGGCGGATTGAAAGTGGTGAAAGGTTATAATTCCGAGAAATATTTCAATCGTATTTTTCAAGAATCTACACAACGTTTTTTTATATTATCGAATAGCATTGGAAATCGTCAAAACTTAGCTTCCCCTGCAAGTGAATTTATGGGGATTATGGTTATTGCCATTTTGCTTTGGTATGGCGGCCATATGGTTTTGATAGAAAAAAACTTGAATGGCGCTTCCTTTATTGCCTATATGGGATTGGCTTATAACATTCTTACGCCGGCAAAAGCTATTTCGAAAGCCTCTTATGCCATCAAAAGAGGAAATGCAGCAGCAGAACGCGTTTTGGAAATTCTAGATCAAGAAAATACAATAACAAGCAAAAAAAATGCCTTGAAAAAAGACACTTTTGAATCTGAAATTTCCATAAAAAACATTAACTTTAAGTACGAAGAAGAAACTGTTTTAAAGCATTTTTCTCTTGAAGTAAAAAAAGGACAAACCGTGGCGCTCGTTGGACAATCCGGAAGCGGAAAAAGTACCATCGCTAATTTATTGACTCGTTTTTATGATGTAAATGAAGGAACAATTTCAATTGACGGTATTGACATAAAAGACATGAATTTGCAATCACTTCGGGGATTGATGGGATTGGTAACACAAGACAGTATTTTGTTTAATGACACCATAAAAGCAAATATTTCATTAGGAAAATTAGACGCAAGTGATGACGAAATTATCGAAGCTTTGAAAATTGCCAATGCGTATGAATTTGTCAAAGATTTACCCCTTGGAATTCACACCAACATTGGCGACAGCGGAAACAAACTTTCGGGTGGTCAAAAACAAAGATTATCAATTGCACGTGCGGTTTTGAAAAATCCTCCAATTATGATTTTGGACGAAGCCACATCAGCTTTAGATACTGAAAGCGAAAAATTTGTCCAAATCGCTTTAGAAAATATGATGCAAAATAGAACTTCGATTGTGATTGCGCACCGACTTTCGACCATTCAAAAAGCAGACAAAATTGTGGTGATGCAAAAAGGAGAAATTGTAGAACAAGGAACTCACGACGAATTAATTGCAATAAATGGAACGTATCATAAATTAGTTACGATGCAGTCATTTGAATAGTCGTTTTGAACGCTGATAAAACGGATTTACAAATACAAAACGCTAATTTGACGGATTTTATTTTTTGTTTTTAAGGAGCAAAAATCATTAAATGAATAAAAATGTATCTCAATAATCCTAATATCAAGCTTCCTGAAGATCCAAATACTATTGTTTGGAAATATTTAGATTTGTCTAAGTTCCTCGATTTATTGATGTCTCAAAAGTTATTCATGTCGCGTTCGGATAAATTTGAAGATCAATACGAAGGTACTTTCAGCGAACCTACGTATGAAGAGATCAAAAAACTGTCAGTAAATAATCCTGATTTTCTTAATTTTTACAAAACCCACCGCGAAAAAGTGGCTATTAGTAGCTGGCATATTAATGAATATGAATCGTTTGCCATGTGGCAAATTTTCACCCAAAACAGCGAAGGTTTAGCCATTCAATCCACGATTGGCAGATTAGAAAAGGCACTACTTCCCGAAAAAAAATTCGAGCAATACATTGGCGAAGTCAATTATATCGACTACAAAAAAGAATATATTCCGTTTGATGATCTATTTTTTCCTTTTCTTTTCAAGCGAAAAAGTTTTCAATATGAGCGTGAAGTGCGCATCATTTCAGATATTTCGGCAAACAATATCAAAATCAATGACGGAATGAAAATTGACGTAGACATTTGTCAATTAATCGAAAAAATCTACATTCACCCAAAATCTGAAAACTGGTATAAAAACCTTGTCATCGAATTAGTTTCGAAATTAGGATTTGATTTTACGATTGAAAAATCGGATTTGGAAAGTGATATTTTGATATAGGATTAAAACCTCGCATTCAATTTCACATTAAAAACGCGTGTCGTCATATAATTAGGAATGGCGTATTGATTTTTCGAATAAACATCGCGAACCCAAGTATTGGTAATTGCATTTTGATTGTCGAAAAGATTAAAAATTTCTAATCCTATCGCCATTTCCTTGATGTTTTGAATCCAATTTCTGTGAGACTTCGTTTTAGAATCGATTAAAACTTTAGAAAAACCAACATCAGCACGACGGTAATCTTTCAATCTATTTTGGTACAAATACGGATCGGCATACGAAGGCGAACCTCCAGGCAATCCGGTGTTATAAACCAAATTCAGGTATAATTTTACACTAGGAATATTAGGCATATAATCTTGAAATAACAATCCAAATTTTAATAATTGATCCGTTGGTCTAGGAATATATCCTTGATTATTGATATTCTCTTCGGTTTTAAGATAACCAAAACTAAACCAAGATTCGGTACCGGGAACAAATTCTCCATTCAAACGAAAATCAAATCCTTGTGCGAATGCTTTGGCGTCATTCGTGGCTGCATAGCGAATTCGAACGTTGTCTAAAGTATAGGGGTTTACGTCCGTAAGCAATTTATAATACAATTCCGAAACCATTTTAAAAGGGCGATTCCACATTTTAAAACTATAATCATTGCTCAAAACAATATGAATCGCTTGTTGCGCCTTGACATCCGGATTCACGACTCCATCGGCGTCACGCAACTCGCGGTATGACGGCGGCTGATGATATAATCCTCCCGAAAGTCGGAAGAACATGTCTTTGTTCCAATTGGGTTTCAAGCTAATTTGCGCTCTTGGGCTAAAAACAATTTGCGTTTTGTTTGCAATATCAACACCGGAAACTTCCCAACTTTGGGATCGAACGCCGGCATTTAACCAAATTTCATTTTCTCCCAAATATCCTTTTCGGCTCCATTGCACATAACCCGAAAGTCTATTTATGTCAACAAAATTAGTAGCTCGCACATTCTGATACGGAACCAATGGCCCAGTATAAGAGGAATAAGGCTGATCATTTTTTAATAAAATTTTAGGCGGATTGATGGAAAAACCAGCTGAATCTATTACTTCCCACTCTACAACTCGATCACGAATAGATTCGCGAGTAAATTTTGCTCCCCATTCTAGTTGATTTGTTCCCAAAGTATGAAAACCTTTCATTTCTGCATTTATAATTAACGCATCTAAATCATTACGAGCATGATTCAGTTGGGAACCAATTCCTCTTGAATAAGTCACATCTCCAAAAGTTTGAGAACCAATATTAGAATCGACTTCGCCTAAACGGTATTGCGCAAAAATATCGAAATACTCTTGTTCTTGAGTATGATAAGCCGAAGCGATAAACTTGTAGGTACTGTTTTCTGATGCAATATAAGTCGATTTTACGGCTCCAAAATAAGTGCCATATTTATCTTTTTCTTGGCCTTCATAAAAAATCAATAATGCCATTGGTTTATCTATGGTTCCAAAATTGGTTTGGCGGGTCAAAGGTTGATAATTGTAATTATTCTGCGAAAAATTACCAAGAAAACTCCACTGCCATTTGGCGGAAGCATTGTAATTGATATTCGTTTGAATGTCGGCAAAAGTGGGCGTATAATTCGTTTGTGTTTCCTGACTTTTTACAAGAAGACTATTGTTGCGATAACGAACTCCGGTAATTGCTGACCATTTTTTATCTTTAGAAACGGCATCAACGGCAAGGCTTCCGCCAAGGAAACTGGCTTCGAGAATGGCTCCGAATTGAGTTGGTTTTCTATAGGTAATATCCAAAACAGACGATAATTTATCACCAAATTTTGCCTGAAATCCACCTGCCGAAAAATCGACATTTTGAACCATATCTGTATTGGTAAAACTCAACCCTTCTTGTTGACCAGAACGGATTAAGAAAGGACGATAGACTTCTATTTCGTTGACATAAACTAGATTTTCATCGTAATTTCCGCCTCGAACGGCATATTGTGTACTCAATTCGTTATTAGAATTAACACCAGGCAAAGATTTTAAGATGTTTTCGACACCGGCATTGGCTCCTGGAATTTTTCGAATCATTGCCGGTTCAATAATCGTAATTCCCTGAACTCTTTTTTTGTTATTTACAGTTACAACAACTTCACCCATTTGCTCCTCTTGATCATTCATAAGCAAGTTAAATTCGTAGTCTTCGTTGGGTTTCAAAGAAACTGAAACAGTAGCTTTTTTTAAGGAAATATGCGAAAAAACAATCGTAACTTTTTGATTCGAAGGAACCGTTAATCTATAAAAACCGTTTTCGTTCGATTTAGTTCCAACACCACGGCCAGAGACATTTACATTCTCTACAGGCTGGTTATTTTTATCAAGAATAATTCCTTTTATATGGGCAGATTGTGCAAAAGCTACAGACACAAAACAGCAAAAAAGGAAACCAAATATTATTTTATTTACACTCAAGGAATTTAATTTTTATTTTTTTTGACTTCTGAAAAAATGCGTTTCAAAGATAGTAGAATTACCTACATTATCCGTAACAATTATTTTTAAATCATTTGCACCTTCTGCAACAACACCGTCACTGAAATTATGCGTTATTGTTTTTGTTTTATTATCATATTCAAATAAAATCCAGTTTCCGTTCAAATAACCATTATAGGATTTTATACCTGATAATCCGTCACTTATTGTAAATTGAATATTATTTTGACCCGTAAGCCATTTTCCTTCAATCGGTTTTGCAATGGTAATTTTTGGAGGAGTTTCATCAAGAACTAAGGCAAATTTTCCTAAAGTTTTTGCCTTGGCAGTAAAAACATTTCCTTTTCGAAAAGTTGGAATATAACTTGTTTTCGTGCCATCTATATCCGCAATAAATAATTTTTCTCTTTGCTTTTCCGAATATTTATTGTCTTCAATAGAAATAGTAAAATTAGAATGTGCTGGAACAGTATCATCATGAAGAAATAAAGTATCGTTTTTCACATCGAAATTCATGTAGAAATCATCATAAAAAGTTCCTGCAGGAAAGAAAACAGACATATTATCCTTTTCAAAATTAGCATCATTATTTGCTTTTATAAAATATTTTGAGAGAACAGGTTCTTTGGCAATAATTAAAGGCAAAACAGTAAATTTTATAGGTACGGAAACGGTAGATTTATTACCATAAAAATCAGAAACTTCAATGCGATAAACCGACGATAAATTGGGCTTAATATCAAGAACACCATTAGTTTTATCATCTGTAATTATGCTCAGTTTATATGGGTTTAACATAAATAATTTTTGGATCCTTTGTTGTGTTTTCTTATACCTAGAATAATCAATTAACGCATTTACATAACGCATTTCGTCAAAAGAATACGTATTAAATTCATACCCAAAATTGGGTGTTCCGTTGTAAAAAGTTTGTACTTTGAAAACGCCATTTTTGTTAAAGGAAACGTCATCATAATCAAAAGTGTTGATACCAAAACCTATTTTTCCATTAGCAACTACTTTATCTGCAAGATAAGTTCCGTCTTTTTGCAAAACTAAATTTAGCAACAATGGGCGTTTCGATTGATTAACGGTAGTATTAATATCTAAAGGATACACATAAACGCTCGAAATAACAGGCTTTTTAGTATCCTTCATGAATTTATCGAACCCAAAAAACATTGGGTTTATAATATTCTCCGTTTTATTATCTCGGAATTCAAAATGCAAATGTGGTCCTTCGGAAGAACCAGTATTTCCGGAAAGTGCAATAATTTGACCTTTTTTAACAGTTAATTCTCCAGGTTTAAGGAAAATTTCTATTTCAAAAGATTTTTCGGCATAATGTGTCTTTTTTATCAAATTTTCAATTTCATCAGTCGCTCTTTGTAAATGTCCATAAACAGAAGTATAACCATTTGCATGAGTAATATAAATGGTTTTTCCGTTTCCAAAAGTGGATATTTTTATTCTTGAAACATAGCCATCGGCAACAGCATGAACCTTTAAACCTTGCATTTGTGATGTTTTAAGATCGAAGCCAGCATGAAAGTGATTGGGTCTTAGTTCTCCAAAATTCCCTGACAACTGCATGGGTATTTCCAGCGGTGGACTAAAATAATCTTTTGGATAATTGGTTTGTGCAACTAATGAACCACAAAAAAATAGTATAAATAGGTAAAATCTCATTGAATGTGTTTTTGCTAAGATAAAAAAAAGAAAACTATAAAAAAAAGAAAAACGCAATAGCTTGTTTATGAAATAATTGTGTTTTTTAATGGAAAAAAACAAATAAAATATTGAAATAATAAAAAGGAATACTAACTTTGTAAGATTATGTAATACGTAGGATATATTATGAGTGTAATTGCAGAAATAATTGATACTCTTGAAAATAAGATTGAAAAACTTTTTGGTAAAATAAATAGTTTAGAGAAAAATAATCAAGGTTTAAAGATTGAATTAACAAAAGCTGCACAGATCATACAAACTCAATCTCAAGAGATTGACGCATTAAAAACGCAGTATGAAACACTTAAAATTGCCAACACATTACTAGGCAGCGAAGATAATAAAAGAGATACGAAGCTTAAAATAAATTCATTAATTCGTGAAATTGATTACTGTATAGCCCAGCTATCAGATTAGTAAAAGATATGGACGAAAAGCTTAAAATTAAAATATCGATTGCGGACAGAGTCTACCCATTAACGGTAGAACTTTCTCAGGAAGAAGGACTTAGAAGTGCTTCGAAGAAAATTGATGCGATGATAAAGCAGTTTGAAGAAAATTATGCTGTTCGTGATAAACAGGATGTATTAGCAATGTGTGCCTTGCAATTTGCCTCTCAATCCGAACAAAAACAAATTGACAATACGATTGATGATGTCACAACCATCGAAAGAATTAAAAAAATCAATACACTTTTAGATCAATATCTCGACAAATAAACGTTCTTTACAAAGACTAAGATACTGCCTACATTAGTTCATATTTGGTAAACTCAACACTAACAATTTAGAATGAGCAAATCATCGTTACTATAGCAAGCCAATTCAGTTTGGAAGCTTGAACAGCGAGTTAGCTCAAAACTTGTATTTCCGAGTTTATTCAAGCAACCTAATGTAGGCTTTTTTTTATATATAAATTTTAATAAACATGGACATTTTAACAATAATTATTTCGGGAATTGGGGGCATTGCAGGAGGTTTTGGCATTGCCAAAACGATTGAGAAAAGCAATATCTCAAATCTAATCAAAAACGCAAAGAAAGAAGCTACATCTATCTTAAAAGACGCTAATCAAGAGGCTGAAAACATCAAAAAAGACAAAATTCTTCAAGCAAAAGAGAAATTTATCGAATTGAAATCGGAACATGAGCAAGTAATTCTTTCTCGTGACCAAAAAATGGCAGAAGTAGAAAAAAGAATTCGTGATAAAGAATCACAAGTTTCGAATGAACTATCTAAAGCCAAAAAAGTAAATGATGATTTTGAAGCGAAAACTACTGAATACAACTCTAAAATTGAAACTTTAGATAAAAAACAAATCGAAGTTGACAAATTGCAGAAAAGCCATCTTCAACAACTGGAAGTTATCTCTGGCCTATCTACCGAAGATGCTAAAAATCAATTAATTGAAGGACTAAAAGCCGAAGCGAAATCTAAGGCAATGTCACATATTCAAGACACAATTGAAGAAGCTAAGTTAACAGCGCAACAAGAAGCTAAAAAGATCATTATCAATACCATACAAAGAATTGGAACGGAAGAAGCGGTTGAAAACTGTGTATCTGTATTCAATATTGAATCGGATGATGTAAAAGGTAGAATTATTGGCCGTGAAGGTAGAAATATTAGAGCGATTGAAGCTGCAACCGGAGTTGAAATTATTGTAGATGATACGCCAGAAGCTATTATTCTTTCTTGTTTTGATCCTGTTCGAAGAGAAATTGCTCGTTTGTCTTTGCATAAATTAGTGACAGACGGTCGTATACATCCTGCTCGAATTGAAGAAGTTGTTGCTAAAACAACGAAACAAATTGACGATGAAATTATAGAAGTTGGAAAACGTACCGTAATCGATTTAGGAATTCATGGTTTGCATCCTGAATTAATAAAAGTTGTGGGTCGTATGAAATACCGTTCTTCTTACGGACAAAATTTATTGCAACACTCTCGCGAAGTTTCGAAGCTTTGTGGCATCATGGCTGCCGAATTAGGCTTGAATGTTAAACTTGCCAAAAGAGCTGGATTACTTCACGATATTGGTAAGGTTCCAGACGTAGAAAGTGACTTACCTCACGCCTTATTAGGAATGCAATGGGCTGAAAAGTATGGTGAAAAAGAAGAAGTTTGTAACGCTATTGGAGCGCACCACGACGAAATTGAAATGAAATCTTTATTATCACCAATTATTCAAGTTTGTGATGCTATTTCAGGTGCAAGACCAGGCGCAAGAAGACAAGTTTTAGACTCTTATATACAACGTTTGAAAGATTTGGAAGAAGTTGCTTATGGATTTAGCGGTGTAAAAAATGCTTATGCTATTCAAGCCGGTAGAGAACTTCGGGTAATTGTAGAAAGCGAAAAAGTATCTGATGATAATGCGGCTACTTTATCTTTCGAAATTTCACAAAAAATTCAGACTGAAATGACGTATCCAGGTCAAGTGAAAGTTACAGTAATTAGAGAAACTAGAGCGGTAAATATTGCTAAATAGATTGAAGATGGCAGGTTGTAGAATTCAGACAGCAGGTTTCAGTTAGCAACTAATTGAAAGGTAATAAAAGTATTTAAAAAAAAAATGACTTGTTTTTTCAGCAAGTCATTTTTTTTTTTGATTTAAATCTGAAATATTTATTTAAAACATTTTCTAAATTTTTATCTGAAATCTGAAACCTGCTGTCTGAATTCTGAAACCTGCAATCTGTTACCTGCTATCCGACTCCTTTCTAGGATGAAAAGTGTTGATTACTTCGGTCAAAAATTTCCTATCAAGATGCACATAGATTTCCGTGGTGGTAATTGATTCGTGACCAAGCATGAGCTGAATTGAACGCAAATCGGCACCATTTTCGAGAAGATGTGTGGCAAACGAATGCCGCAATGTGTGTGGACTTATGCTTTTATTCAAATTTATCAGAACTGCTAAGTCTTTGATAATCGTAAAAATCATGGCTCTAGAAAGTTGTGCTCCTCTCCTATTTAGAAATAAAGTATCCTCAAAACCTTTTTTTATATTCAAATCATTTCGGGAAGTTTCTCTATAAATCTGAATGTATTTTTGAGTTAAATTCCCAATAGGCACAAAACGCTGTTTATTTCCTTTTCCGGTAATTTTTATGAAGCCTTCATCAAAAAATAAATCAGAAATTTTTAGGGAAACCAGTTCAGAAACTCGAAGTCCACAACCATACAAAGTTTCGAGCATAGCGCGATTGCGTTCGCCTTCGTTTGTGGATAAATCGATTGCCGAAATCAATGAATCAATTTCTTCTACTGATAAAGTATCAGGAAGTTTTCTGCCAGTTTTAGGAGTTTCTATTAATTCTAAAGGATTGTCTTGCCGATAATCTTCGAAAATCAAATAGCTAAAGAAACTTTTTAATCCAGAAATAATTCGGGCTTGCGAACGAGGATTAACTTCTTTTGAAAAACTATAAATAAATTGTTGAATGGTTTCTTCTGAAATTTTTATTGGCGAAACGACTATAGCTTTTTCATCCAAAAAAAGACATAACCGTTCAATATCGAAAGAATAATTCTCGATGGTGTTTTTAGACAAACCTCTTTCGATTCTTAAATAGGATTGATAACTTTTGATATGCGTTTTCCAATTCATACCACAATATAAAACTTTTTTTGGACATAAAAAAAACCACGCAAATTACGTGGTTTAAGATATTAGAATTCTATAAATTAGAGTTTGTAATTAACTCCAATAAATAAACCGCTTATCGTCATTTTCACACCGTCAATGGGGTTTTTAATCAAATTTGTTATTCCTAAATTGTATTTCAAATCAGCACTAAAATTTTTAGTAACATCAAATGAACCCCCAAAATCAAAACCAACACCCATAGTATTTGTCATTGTTCCTGCCCCATTATCTAAATCAACTAATAAATCTGGACCTGTCAAAAGACTAAATTTCTCTGTAATATAATATTTTGCCAAAAGAGGTATTTGTAATTGTTTTGAATTTTTAATAAATACTATTAGAGCCTCTGGTTGAATATGAAATTTTTCAGAAGCTGTTATATCAACTAATGCACCTAAATAAACGCCAGTTTCCGAAGTAGTATGGGTAATGTCTGGAGGTATTGTATTTGGGTCTAAAGAACCTCGAGCACTACCAGGTATAAAAATTTTAGCTGTTGCGAAATCAACACCTGCTTTAAAACCAAACTTTGCATTCTGTGCATTTGCGAATCCAAAAGCTAACAAAACAACCACTAGTAAAATATATTTTTTCATCTTTGATTTTTTAAAATTAACACAAAATTAGCCCGTTTTTTTTATAGAAAATAAATATTCTACATATTTAATAAAAATAAACGGGCTAATTTTGTGCGATTTGAAATAATAGATTTCTAAAAACTAATATTTACTTCAAAGTGTCATTAAAACAGTAATTTAGAAATTATTGCTATTGAATTAACTATCAATTACTTTTGTTTTTTCCAATTCAGATGCTGCCCTAAAATTAGTTTGATATTCCATACATCCGAACTTAGAGTTGTTCCGTGACCTATTCCAAATTCAAATTCATGTTTATCATCTAAATATAAATCGGTTACAAGATAAAACTGATGCGTTTGTAATTCCAGTTTTTCCCAATTCAAAGGATTTCCTGTTACACCGTAATATTCAATTCCCAAAGAACATATTGGATTCACAGCATAGGAATATTTAATATTTGGCGAAAAAGAAACTTCTTTTGTCTTAAAAGAGCCATCGAAAGTAGGATTAAATGAAAAGTAATTTTTACCAATCGTTTTATCAAAAATGGGTCTAATTTCATAATCCGCATCATATTTATTCGTTAAAGCATCTTTTATAACTCCGGTTTCTAACGATAAACTTGTTCCAAAAAACCAATTCCATGAAGTTGGAACTGTAACTCTAGGCCGGATGTGGCTTCCCATATAGTTATAAATACCTCTATTAATTCTATTGAATAAATAAAATCCCATTTCAAAATTATCTGTAATTCCAGTAGTAATCTCTAATGTTTCATGCAATGGATTCGTAAAATTGCTTTCGTTTTTTGGTCCCTTTGGCGAAATATTGCTATGTAATTCAAAAATGGTAGTGTTTTTTGGTGTTGAAGGCGAAGAATAAACTTGGACTTCGTAGTTTTCTTGTGCTTTTAAGGTAATTGTTGAAATTAAACAAAGTAATAAAATAATTTTTTCCTTCATATTTAAGTAGATAGCTTATTTAATAAAATTTAACTCGAAATCATTGAATAATGAGCCACAAATTTAGCAAAACATAAAACTATTTACTTGTTTTATTTAATCTTTAATCCCCTCCAATATTAAAGGATTAGGTAGTTATTCTAAAATTCGACTCTTAACATCTTTACTATAATTTCGCCCAATTGGAATTGTATAAGAATGTATTTGAATTCTATTTCCTTCGATAAATTTCACTTTATCAATTGCTATGGTATAGGATTTATGAATTCGTATAAACCGATCCAAAGGCAATTCTTCGGACAATGAAGTTAAAGATTTATGGGTAATATAGGTTTTATCAACAGTGATAACCTTTATATATTCCTTCATTCCTTCGATAAAAAGGATTTCGTCAATATTTATTTTTACCATTTTTTTATCTACTTTGATAAAAATATGTGAATCAATTCGAACAGATTCAATTTTTATATTGTTTTTTAGGTTGAATTCAGTTGTAATTTTATTGATACATTTTATAAATCGTGGTAATGGTATTGGTTTTACTAAATAATCCAAAACTTCTAAATCATAACTTTCGGCAGCAAATTCTCTAAAAGCAGTAGTGATAACAACTTTGGTTTTATTTTCAATCAAACTGATTAATTCAAAGCCTGTCATCATTGGCATATTTATATCTAAAAACACTGTATCAACTACATTATTGTTTATAAAATCCAAGGCTTCCAATGCATTGTTAAATGTACCAATAACTTCAAAATCATGAAAATTTACAAAGTAATTTTGTAATACTTTTAAAGCCAAAGGTTCATCGTCAACCAAAACACATTTAATCTTCATTATTTATAGGTATTTGTAAACGGATGATGTAAAAGTCAAATTTTACTTGATGTTCTAAGGAATATTTATTTTTAAAAATTAATTTCAATCTCTTTTTAGTATTGGTTAAACCAATGCCTTTGTGATTTTTAAAACTTTGTGAAAGTACAAAATTATTTATTATTTCAAAATGCAAGAAGTCATCAATAATCTTGCAATTTATCTTTATCTTAAGTCTATTATTGTTATATCCGCCGTGTTTAAAAGCATTTTCCAGAAGTGAGATAAGTAATAATGGAGGAACTTTTGCCTCATCAACATTTGAGCCTATATTTATTGTTACTTCTACGTTTACAAAACGAAGTTTTTCAATTTCTATATAATTTTGGATGTAATCAATTTCTTTGATTAATGGAACAAATTTAGTTCCTTCGACATCATACAATACATATTCCATCAATTTTGAAAGTTTTATAATTACATCCGGAACTTTGTCTGAGGATTCAAGCGATAAAGCATACAAATTATTTAAGGTATTGAAGAAAAAATGGGGCTGAATTTGATTTTTTAAATATTTCAATTTGGTTTTAAATTGATTTTCTCTCAAAGCTCGGTTACGATCTCTTTCTTTTAGCCATGTTAATGTTAAATATATAGAAGATGCCATTGCCAGAACATATAATTCGCCAATACAAACTGCAACAATATGATTGATTTCGAAAGGTTTATATTCCCTATTAGCTTCTGGCCAAATATTTTCTGAAATAATATAATATGTCATTCCAGTTTTTAATAAATAAACCACAATTAAACTTAAAATTAGTGCAAATGTGTACTTATAATACTTTGAAGTCAATACATATCTTGGTACTAAAACAAACAAATTAAAATACACCAAAGGAATATGAAGAGCAAATTCTATAATATTCGATTTGAATGAATAGCCGTAATCATTAAAATAGGCTCCCCAACGCAAAAAGTTTAATGAAAAATAGACACTCCAAAACCAAAAATGATTTTGAATCTTGATATCGAACTTCATTTCTTTTATTTTATTCATTTCAAAAACACAATTTATGCACTACTGAAAAACAGACTTTTTTACTCCTGCAACTTTAATCATTTTAACAATAAAAAAACAGATTTTTTAAATAAAAAATTAAAAATAAATTAAAACGATTAAAAATAAATATAAGAAAACGTTTTCGTAAAACACATTATTGATTAAAAAGTGTCGTTGGTTTAAACTTTTTAGTCGTTGGTATAATTTATTTTTTTTAGAATATCAGTACCAATAAATTTACACCATTACTAACAAAAACAATTAAAAATGAAAAAAATTATTTTAATCTTTATGATTATTTTTACTGCGCAAGTAACTTTTGCCCAAGTAAAAACTGTCAAAGGCTCAGTATCGGACACAGCGGGTTTACCATTACCTGGTGCGTCTATTGTAGTACAAGGGGAATCAAAAGGTACTGTTACCGATATTGACGGTAATTTTTCAATCCAAGTACAAAAAGGAAAAATTTTGAAAATTTCCTTTATCGGATTAGAAACACAAAATATCGTAGTTGGCGATGAAAACATGGTTAAAGTTAAATTGACGGAAGCTGCTTCAACTGCACTTACCGAAGTTGTCGTGACATCATTAGGTATTAAAAAAACTAGAAAGTCGCTTACTTATTCAGCACAAGAGTTAAAATCTGAAGAACTTACAAGAGCAAAAGATGCCAACATCATCAATACTATTGCTGGTAAAATTGCTGGTGTTGCAGTTACAAAAAGTGCTGGTGGTACAGGTGGATCTACAAAGGTTACTATTCGTGGTAACTCATCCGTGTCAAACAACCAACCACTTTATGTTATTGACGGTATCCCAATGTTGAATGTTTCTACTTCTCAACCCAATGAGGCTTTTGGTAGTATGCAAGGAGGGAACCGTGATGGTGGTGATATTGCCTCATTGATAAATCCTGAGGATTACGACGGAATGACTATTTTAAAAGGAGCATCGGCTGCTGCTTTATATGGTTCACAAGGTGCAAGAGGGGTGATTATTCTTAATTCAAAAAAAATAAAAGAAGGCACGACTGTTATCACAGCTTCTTCTAACAGTACTTTTGAATCGGCTGCTTATTTGCCTAAATTTCAAACCGATTATATTGCACAACCAGGTGCTGATACTTCATGGGGAGCTAAACAAGCTACTCCTGATTATGTGAAAAATTTCTTCCAAACTGGTACTACTCAAATCACAGCTTTTAATATTGGTACAGCTACAGCTAATTCTTCTACCTATTTTTCGTATGCTAATACTGCTGCTAAAGGAATTATACCAACAAATGATTTGTCGAAAAATAATTTTGGTTTAAAACAAATATTTAAAGCATTTGACAATAAATTGACAATTAACGTAAACGCAAATTATGTAGTTCAAAACATAGATAATAAACCAACAAATGGATATTATTTTAACCCGTTGACTGGCTTGTACTTGATGCCAAGAGGAAATGACATTAATACTTATAAAAATAATTTTGAAGTTTTTGATCCTGTTAGAAATATGATGTCTCAAAACTGGATGACTAATAGAGATATTGAGCAAAATCCTTATTGGATTTTAAACCGAAATAAGTCTATTGATAAAAACAACTATTTTAATGGTGCTTTAGGATTAAATTATAAAGCTAACAATTGGTTGAGTATTGGTTCTCGTTTTAATTATGATAAAATTGATAGTCAATATGAAAAATCTATCTATGCAACAACTCAAGGTACTTTATCAGGTCCAAATGGTAGATATATTTTGATTAACAATTCAAGTATTCAAAAATACGGCGATTTAATTGCGACCATCAACACTAAGTTTAACGACGATTTCACTTTCAATGCAAATATTGGAACGAGTATAACAGATCAATTTTTGAATGATGAAAATGTAAGTGATTCAGACCCTGCAGGTTTAGGAATTGCGAACTGGTTTACAACACATAATTTCAATTCTACCGCAGGTTTGTATCAAAACTACGGAGCTAGAAAACAAACTCAATCTATTTTTGCTGCAACTACTTTTGGATATAAAAACTTTTTATATGCTGATGTAACAGCAAGAAAAGACTGGTCATCAGCATTAGTAAATGCTCAACAAGCTCCTGTATATCCTTCGCTTGGTATAACAACAATCTTGTCCGAAATTATTAAATTTCCAGAAGCTATTTCTTTTGCAAAAATAAGAGCATCTGTAGCTGAAGTAGGTAATGATATTCCAAATTTCATTTCTTCTCCAGTAAATTTATTTTCTTCGGCAAATCCTGGTCAATCTTCACCTCTAGCCGGACCACAATTTGGCACTACTTTGAAACCAGAACGCCAAAGTTCATTTGAAATTGGTACAGAATGGAGATTCGCAAATAATAGATTTGGTTTTGAATTAACGTATTACAACAACAAAACCAAAAATCAATTACTTTCAATTCCTGCTCCTGCTACAAACCCAGAAGGATATACAAACTATGCTTTTAATGCGGGTGTAATTTCAAATCAAGGTATCGAAGCTGTAGTTTCTGCTAAAATTGTAAAATTGGATAATTTCTCTTGGGATGCAAATGTTAACTTTTCTAAAAATGTTAATAAAGTAACAAACTTGCCCCAATCTCTAGGAGGAACTGTTGTTTTGACCCCTCCTGGAGTAAATAACTATAGATACGCATTATACAATAACCAACCATTTGGTGTAATTGAAGGTATTAACATTGCTCGTGACAGTCAAGGAAGAGTCTTGTTAAATGCTGATGGAACTATCCAAAAAACAGGTTTTCAAAAAGTAGGTAATTCCAATCCAAATTTTATGTTGGGATTTCAAAATTCATTCAAATATCATAACTATTTCTTGAATGTAACTATCGACGGACGATTTGGTGGTAATGTAATGAGTTTGACCGAAGCTACCAACGACGAATTTGGAGTTTCGAAAGCCACAGGCGATGCCAGAAATGCTGGTGGAGTTACTATTAATGCTGTTTATCCTGACGGTACTGCCTATGCTGGGAAATACCCTGCCGCTAGTTACTATTCTCAAGTGGGTGGCAGAGCTGGAGCAACTGGCGAATATGTGTATGATGCAACTAATGTAAGTTTAAGAGAGTTAGCTTTGGGTTATACATTCAAATTAGATCAAAATAAATTCTTGAAAGCGGCTAGTTTATCTTTAGTTGGTAGAAACTTACTTTTCATCTACAAAAAAGCACCATTCGATCCAAATATTTCTTTAAGTACCGGTAATGGTTTACAAGGTATCGATGTATATGCTATGCCATCTACTAGAAGTATCGGTCTAAACTTAAATATAACATTCTAATAACGATCAATATGATACTAAATAAAATAAAAACAACTGTAATTTGCTCTTCACTACTTTTAGCAGTAGGCTGCACAAATGATTTTCAAAACATTAATACAAACCCTTATGGTTTTACTAATGCGCAACTAGAACAAGATTTCAATAATATCAAAGTGCCATTTACAACCGCTTTTAATGGTGTTTTTAATACTCTACATTGGAAATATCAATTACAGCAAAATCTTAATGCTGATTTATGGTCAGGTTATATGGCTACTCCTACTCCATTTGCTGGCGGATCAAATAATTCTACTTATAATTTAGTAGATGGATGGAACGGTTTCGTTTGGAATTTGGGTTATACGGATGTAATGGCAAATTTGTACAAAGTTGCAAATCTTACAAAAGGCAAGTATGATCAAATATATGCTATTTCTTTAATTCTTAAAGTGGAAGCTATGCAACGTATGACAGATGTATATGGTCCAATCGTGTATTCAAAATTCGGAACAACAGATCCTATCGTAGCTTATGATTCTCAACAAGACGTATATAATCAAATGTTTTCAGAGTTAGATTTTGCAGTTACCGAATTAACAAAACGAGCAGATGCTGGGGAAGCAACAATTTTTGCAGGAACAGATATGACAGGTTACGGAGGAGATTACAAACAATGGATAAAATATGCCAATTCTTTGCGATTGCGTTTAGCTACACGAATTGTTAAAGTTAATGCTGCTTTAGCTAAAACCCAAGCTGAAAAGGCTATGGCTCAAAAATATGGTGTTTTAATTGTTAAAAACGATATTGCAAAAATTGTGTATCCATCTACATTTATCGACCCTATTCAAACAATTACTCATGCTTGGGGAGATATTAGAATGTCTGCCGATGTGGAATCGATTATGGGAGGTTACAATGATCCTCGTTTGGCTAAATACTGTGCAACATCTGCTGATTTTCCGGGACAATATAGAGGGGTTAGAACAGGGATTAACATTGTGGCAAAATCAGACAGAACGGGCATGTCAGAAATAGGACCAATTGTTTATGGAAATGAAAAAGTGCTAATGTCAACTGCCGAAGTATATTTTCTAAGAGCCGAAGGCGCATTAAGAGGATGGAATATGGGTGGAACAGCCCAAGGATTATATGAGCAAGGAATACAAGCTTCTTTCGACCAACAAGGTGTTTCTAATTCTGCTACTTATATTGCTGACAATACATCAACAGCTAAAAACTTTGTAGATGTTAAAGATGCTACAAATAACGGAACAGCAGTAAATAATGTAACCATAGCATGGGACAATACTGCAAATAATGAAGTAAAACTTCAAAAAATTATTACCCAAAAATGGATTGCTGGTTTCCCAGAAGGACAAGAAGCATGGTCAGAATACAGAAGAACAGGTTATCCAAAACTTTTTCCAGTAGTTGTAAACTTAAGTGGAGGTTCAATTACTACTCTGTATGGTGCAAGAAGAATTAATTTTCCTCAATCTGAAAAAGATGGGAATCCTGGAGGTTTAGCAACAGGACTAACATTGCTTGGTGGTGCTGATACTGGTGGAACCAGACTTTGGTGGGATACAACTGGAACAAATTTCTAAAAAATATTGGAATAAATAAATCTAAATGGTATAAGTAATTCAATTGCTTATACCATTTTTATAAATTAAGATTTTTTAAATGATTATTAAAACAAACAAAATGAAAAGCACTTTAGAAATTAAACCTGACATTAGTTATAAAAGTCCCGGTAAATTTGAAGAAACTAGATTTGAAAAAATTCATAATGAAATTTTCAAAAATTCAACAGAAGGTTCACTAATTGTTGCTCGAGAAATCGCAGAATTAATCAAATCTAAACAAGCAAAAAATAAGCCTTGCGTATTAGGTTTGGCAACTGGTTCTTCGCCAATAAAAGTGTATGAAGAATTAGTTAGAATGCACAAAGAAGAAGGACTTAGTTTTAAGAATGTAATCACTTTTAATTTGGATGAATATTATCCAATGACAAAAGAAAACAATCAAAGCTATTTTCATTTTATGCACCAGCATCTTTTTAATCACATTGACATTAGCCCAGAAAACATCAATATTCCAGATGGTACGGTAGCTTTTGAATATTTGAATCAATATTGCATTGATTATGAAATGAGCATAAAAAATGCAGGCGGTCTTGATTTTCAATTATTAGGAATAGGTCGAACAGGTCATGTTGGTTTCAACGAACCAGGATCACATATCAATTCAGGAACACGAATTATTACCTTGGATCACATTACTAGAGTTGATGCTTCGTCTGATTTTAACGGTATAGACAATGTTCCTAAAAGGGCAATTACGATGGGAGTTTCAACAATTCTTAGATCAAAAAGAATCGTATTAATGGCTTGGGGGCAAAATAAATCCGATATCATTAAAAGAACGATACAAGGAGAAATTAGCTCCGAAGTTCCAGCAACATTTTTGCAAAACCACAGCAATACTACTTTTGTTTTAGACCAATCCGCAGCATCCGAATTGACTCGATATAAAACACCTTGGCTAGTTGGTGAATGTATTTGGACACAGGAATTAAAGAGCAAAGCAATTGTTTGGCTTTGCCAAAAAACAAACCAATCCATTTTAAAACTAACTGATAGAGATTATAATAACAACGGAATGTCCGATCTTCTTGCCTCTGGGATTTCGGCATATGATTTAAATATCAATATGTTCAATGTGTTGCAACATACCATTACCGGCTGGCCGGGAGGAAAACCCAACACAGATGACAGCAACAGACCAGAAAGAGCCAATCCTGCAAAAAAAAGAATCATACTTTTTAGTCCACATCCAGATGATGATGTGATTTCGATGGGAGGGACTTTTTCAAAACTGATAAAACAAGGTCATGAGGTTCACGTTGTTTATCAAACCTCAGGAAACATAGCTGTAACTGATGATGAAGCACTCAAATTTGCCGAAGTTTGCCATGATTATGTTGGCGACGATGAATGCAAAATCAACTTTTTGTCTATCATAGATTTCTTGAATAATAAAACAGAAAATCAAGTTGACACCATAGAGGTTTTAAATTTAAAAGCGCTTATCCGACGACGAGAATCTTATGCTGCCGTCAGATACATTGGCTTGAAAGATGAAAACACTCATTTTCTCGATATGCCTTTTTATGAAACAGGACACGTAAGAAAAAAACCAATCAGCACCGAAGATATAGATATTGTGGCCAATATTATATCAAAAATAAAACCACATCAAGTTTTTGCAGCCGGAGATCTTGCTGATCCGCATGGAACACATGAAGTTTGCTTAAATGCCATTTTTGCTGCAATGAAAAAACTAAAATCAGAAGCTTATATGGATGATTGTTGGTTGTGGTTATATAGAGGTGCTTGGCACGAATGGGATATTCATGAAATAGACATGGCTGTTCCCTTAAGTCCGGATGAAGTAATGCTAAAAAGACATGCTATTTTGTATCATCAATCTCAAAAAGATAGAGTAATGTTTCAAGGAAATGATTCAAGAGAATTCTGGGTAAGAGCCGAAGATAGGAACAAGAACACAGCAAAATTATATGATGATTTAGGATTAGCCGAATATGAAGCTATAGAAGCTTTTAAACGTTTTGATTATTAAAAATCAATAAATAACGAATAGAAACACATGAAATACATTTTTATCTTATTAATATCAAGCATTTTATCTAACGCTCAAGTAAAAACTGACACGTTAGATCTTATGCCTTGGCCTCAAAACATAAGTTTAACCAATGGTAATTTTGCTTTAACCAAAAATTTTAAAGTAAATATTACTGGAAATCCAAACCCTCGAATTTTTTCCAGAGCGACCCAATTTTTGAGAAGATTAGATGGAAGAACAGGACTGTTTTTTGACCAAGGTTTTTTGACCAAAGTCAATGAATTTCCTTCTGCGCAATTACAAATAAATTGTGTCGCAAACGGAAAAACAGGAATAAATGAAGATGAAAGCTATCAACTTGAGATTAAATCGGATAAAATAATAATAAATGCACCTTCAGATTTAGGAGCATTACATGGCTTAGAAACTTTATTACAGTTGCTTCAAAATAATAGTAATTTTTATTATTTTCCAACAGTTACTATTTCGGATTTCCCAAGATTTACTTGGAGAGGATTGATGATTGATGCCGCAAGACATTTCGAGCCTATTGATGTTCTCAAAAGAAATATTGATGCGATGGCAGCAATGAAAATGAATGTTTTCCATTGGCATTTATCAGACGATCAAGGATGGAGAATAGAAATAAAGAAACATCCAAGACTAACAGAAATGGCTTCGGACGGAAACTATTACACGCAAGAAGAAATAAAAACAATTGTAAAATATGCCGATGAGAGAGGTATTCTCGTTGTTCCAGAACTAGATGTCCCTGGTCATGCTTCGGCAATACTTACTGCTTATCCAGAAGTGGGAAGTAAAACTAAAACTGAAACTGATAAAAATCCTTATTCAATCGAAAGGAACGCAGGGGTTTTCACTCCAACCTTAGACCCTTCCAATCCAAAAACCTATCAATTATTAAACGATATTTTAGATGAAGTTTGCTCCTTATTTCCGGGCGACTATTTCCATATAGGAGGCGATGAGAATGAAGGAAAAGATTGGGATTCAAATCCAAAAATTCAAGATTTTAAAAAGAAGAATAAGCTTGAAAATAATCATGAATTGCAGACTTATTTTAATATAAAGTTGATTCCTATGCTAAAAAAGCATCATAAGAAATTAATGGGTTGGGAAGAAATAATGACAAAAGACATGCCGAAAGATGCGATAATCCATTCTTGGAAAGGTACAAAACAAGGAGTGCCACTAGGACAAGCGGTTGCAAATGCAGTACAAAATGGGTATAAAACTGTTATATCAAATGGTTATTATATAGACTTAATGCTTGGTATTGAAACTTACTATAGGAACGACCCAATTCCGAAAAATATAATTCTATCCTCAGAAGAAAAGGAACGGATTCTTGGAGGTGAAGCCACAATGTGGGGAGAGCTTGTAACACCAACAACTATAGACTCTAGAATTTGGCCAAGGACATCGGCCATTGCCGAAAGATTATGGTCTAATGAAAATATAACTGATCTGGTCAGTTTGCGAAAAAGAATGAAAACAATTTCTTTCAGACTAGAAGAACTGGGAATTACACATATTCGAAATAAAGAGGTTTTATTAAGAAACATAAGCAACAATCAAAAAAATAATGCACTGGAGGAATTCTCAAATATATGTGAACCTCTAAAAATATATTCACGCAATATTGGAGGAACAGAATATCAAATGTATTCCCCCTTGACACTTTTTGCAGATGTTTGCACAACTGATGCTTCTGATGCTTTAGATTTTGATTCGGCAGTAAATCTCTACTTAGCAAATAAAAATTTGGAAAATCAAGTTTTGGTTACTAATTTTTTAAAAAAATGGATTTTATTAAATGAGAATTTGATCGAGTTAAGCTCAAATGCTCCTCTTATTCAACCCCTTTTACCCCTTTCAAAAAGTCTAAGCGATTTATCGCAACAACTACTGTTAATTATCGACAAAAAACAACCTGTAAATCCAACCCTATTGAATGATTTATTAGAAAAGTGCAATTCTAAAAAACATGTCCATGTAGAGTTGGCGGTATACAATAGTCTGAAAAAATTGATTTCAGATTAAAAAAAATTCAAAATTAAAGTAATTAGTGTTAAAAATGGGTTTGGTTAGCTATGTTTTGCTTTGCTTTATTTTGAATTAGTATTATTTTCTTTTCATTTTGGTAGATGTTAGATTTCAAAGAAAATAATATAGAAAACCTGGCAATTTTTGTCAGGTTTTTTTATAAAATAAAAGTAAAATATAGGATCGTTTTAGGTGCACTCATAATAGCGAAAAGATAATAATCGTCCACTATATTGAAAATTGCAATTTTGTCTGCAATAGAAGAGCTACGTTAAAAAAATATTTGCAATGTAATAAGTCACTCCTAATCATCACTCCAAAAAAAAAAGGACTTACGTTTTTTCGTAAGTCCTTGTAGTAGTGGTAGCGAGACCGAGATTTGAACTCGGGACCTCAGGGTTATGAATCCTGCGCTCTAACCGACTGAGCTATCTCGCCATATTCATAGACAAAAACCGTCTTTGAATGCGGGT
>CANBWX010000019.1 GCA_947373225.1 Flavobacteriaceae bacterium
TAATTTGTTCTTTTCATTTTTCTTCCAATTGTCTAAAAACTATTTGGACTTCAATTCTTTAGAATCAAAAAACAAAATCGATTTGTAGTTCTTTTATTTGTAACTTTCAAAAAATAAAAGAATTGTATATGAATTTATAGGTCTAAAAATGACACTAATTTTAATTCATTCTTTATTTTAAAATTCCAATTAGCACAATCACATTAATTGAATAATGTGTGAATTATATAACTTTTTCCTAAAGTTATATAAGTCTCCCCAAAGAAAATCGACCGACTTTTACATAATCCCCTAAAATAAAATAATTTGAAATTATATATCAAATATATGGTCAGTAACCGCTGCAAAATGGCAGTAAAAGAAGAGTTGAAAAAACTTGGTTTGCACTTTATAGTCGTAGATTTAGGCGAAGTAGAAATCATGGAAAATATTTCGATGGAGAAACGTGAACTCTTGAAAACTAATTTGCATAATTCTGGTCTTGAATTAATGGATGACAGAAAAGCAATGTTGATTGAAAAAATCAAAACTGTTATTATTGAAATGGTGCATCACTCTGATGAAATTATCAAGGTGAATTTTTCTGGTTATTTAAGTGAGAAAATGAATCACGATTATACTTATTTGTCAAATTTATTTTCGGAAGTACAAGGAACAACAATAGAGCGTTTTATAATTTCTCATAAAATTGAACGCATAAAAGAATTAATTATATATGGTGAACACAATATTACTGAAATCGCATGGAAAATGGGTTACAGCAGTGTGGCGCATTTATCAAGTCAGTTCAAGAAAACAACTGGACTTTCGCCTTCGCATTTTAAACAATTAAAGGACAAAAGACGAAGCCCGATTGAGGATATTTAATATTAATTTAGATTAAAACGGCATCAATTAATTTTTACAAAAGTATTATGAAATTCACATTAGAAAAACAAACCACTTTCTTCTATATACTTTCGGCTATTATACTGACCTCAACATTAGTGACTTTCTACAATAATGGTCAAAAGGTTATAGCTTCAAATGATAAAATGATACATACTCATGAAGTCATTAGTAAAAGTAATGATGTTCTAATAGATGCTCTGAATATTGAAACCGGATTTAGAGGTTATTTATTATCTGGGAAGGCTGGATTTTTACAGCCATTTAATAGCGCCGAAACTAAAATATATACCGATTTAGACGAATTGACATTACTTACAAAAGACAATCCAGCGCAGCAAAATCGAATAGTTTTATTAAAAAAAACTATTTCTGAAAGAATAGTTTTTACTAATAAATATATAGCAATAAGAAAACAGAATTTATTGAATGATTCAGAGAGAATTAAAATTATAGAAGAAGGAAATATCCTCACTGATAAAATCAGAAATGGAATTATAAACATCAACAATGAAGAAGACAAACTACTTAAAATTAGAATATTAATAAACGAAAAAAGTTCTAAAAATTCGGATTTACTCTTTTTATTACTACTCCTTTTTCTTATTACAGTTTTCACTCTTATCGTTATTATCATAAGAAATCAGAAACAAAAAAACAAAAAACTAGAAACCTATACCGCTGATCAAAAGTTAGCCTCACAATATTCTCTTAGTCTTATTGAAGCAAGTTTAGATCCATTAGTAACCATAAGCCCAAAAGGCAAGATTATGGATATGAATCAGGCTACAGTAAGAATTACAGGAATTGATCGCCAAAAATTAATTGGATCCGATTTTTTCGATTATTTCACCGAACCACAAATGGCGCGTGAAGTATACCAAGAAGTATTTGCCAAAGGTTCTGTTACTGATTCTCCGCTTACACTTCGCCATAAAGATGGTAAACTGACCGATGTGTTATTCAACGGTTCGGTTTATAAAGATGAAAACGATACTATTTTGGGAGTTGTGATTGTTGCGAGAGATATTGCAGAACAAAAATGGGCATTAGATTTACGAATTGCCAACAAAGAGCTCGCCTTTCAAAACGAAGAGAAAGAAAAACGTGCCAATGAATTAAGCATTGCTAATGATGAACTTGCTTTTCAAAACGGAGAAAAAGAAAAAAGAGCCAATGAACTAAGTGTTGCCAATGAAGAATTAGCATGCCAATATGAAGAAAAAGAAAGTCGGGCAGCAGAATTAATTATTGCCAATAAAGAACTGGCTTTTCAAAACGGAGAAAAAGAAAAAAGAGCCAATGAACTAAGTGTTGCCAATGAAGAACTGGCATGTCAATATGAAGAAAAAGAAAATCGAGCAGCCGAATTAATCATTGCCAATGAAGAACTTGCTTTTCAAAACATCGAAAAAGAAAATCGTGCTGCAGAATTAGTCATTGCCAATGAAGAATTGGAATATCAGAATAAAGTTAAGGAAAAACGTGCGGCAGCACTTGTAATTGCAAACAAAGAATTGGCCTTCCAAAATAAGGAGAAAGAAAAACGTGCAGCAGAGTTAGTTATTGCCAACAAAGAACTGGCTTTTCAAAATGATGAAAAAGAGAAACGTGCGGCAGAATTAGATATTGCTAACAAGGAGCTTCTATTTCAAAATAACGAAAAAGAAAAACGTGCCGCTGAATTAGCCGTTGCCAATAAAGAATTGGCGTTTCAAAACGATGAGAAAGAAAAACGCGCCGCAGAGTTAGTCATTGCAAACCAAGAACTCCATTTTCAAAACGATGAAAAAGAAAAACGTGCCGCCGAATTAGTTATTGCCAACAAAGAACTAGCTTTTCAAAACGATGAGAAAGGAAAACGCGCCGATGAATTAATTGTCGCCAATGAAGAACTGGCGTATCAAAATGATGAGAAAGAAAACCGCGCAAGTGAATTAGTTATTGCAAACAAAGAACTTGATTTTCAAAACATAGAAAAAGAAAAACGGGAAATTGCAAATAAAGAACTAGAAGCACTAAGTTATTCGGCAAAATTAGCATCGCAATATTCATTGAGTTTGATCGAAGCAAGTCGCGATCCATTGGTTACCATAAATACCGAAGGTAAAATTACCGATATGAATGAAGCATTAGTGAACATCACCGGAATGATGCGTGAAGAGCTTACAGGTTCAGACTTTTTCGACTATTTTACAGAACCACAAATGGCTCGTGAAGTGTATCAGGAAGTATTTGCTAAGGGATCAGTCGCTGATTCTCCGCTTACACTTCGAAATAAAGACGGCGAACTGACTGATGTATTATTTAATGGTTCCGTTTACAAAGATGACAAAGGAAATGTAATGGGAGTCGTGATTGTAGCTCGTGATGTTACGGATCAAAAAAGAATTGAAACCGAACTGATTGAAGCAAAAGTATTTGCAGAATTAGCAACAGGAATTGCAGAAGAAGCACAAAATAAAGCCGAAAAATCAACAAAAATTGCCGAAGATGCTGTAAAAGCAAAACAACAATTCTTGTCGAATATGAGTCACGAAATTAGAACTCCAATGAATGCTATTATTGGATTTACTAAAGTGGTTCTTAAAACAGATTTATCATCCAAACAAAGAGAATATTTATTGGCAATAAAAATGAGTGGTGATGCACTAATTGTGCTTATTAATGACATACTCGATTTAGCAAAAGTTGATGCTGGAAAAATGGTATTTGAGCAAGTTCCGTTCAAAATGAACCTTTCGATAAAGGCAATGCTTCACGTATTCGAAACAAAAATTCAAGAAAAAAACCTTGAGTTAATTACCCAATACGATAAAAATATACCCGAAGTATTACTTGGCGATCCGGTTCGTTTGCATCAAATTATTTTAAATCTTGTGAGTAATGCCGTGAAGTTTACAACAAATGGAAAAATAACTGTAAGCGTTAATTTGTTGAGTGAAGATGATGAAAAATCAACAATTGAGTTCTCGGTTTCGGATACAGGAATTGGAATTCCAGAAAATAAAATTGAGAAGATTTTCGAAAATTTTCAACAAGCATCCAGCGGAACATCCAGATTATACGGAGGAACAGGATTAGGACTTGCCATCGTAAAACAATTAGTAGAACCTCAGGGCGGAACTATAACTGTAAAAAGTAAAGTTGGCGAAGGTTCTACTTTTAGCTTTATCTTAAACTTTCTTAAAACCGATGCCGATGCCGAAATTGAAACGGCAATGATGGAATTAGATTCTGAGAATAAAGATATAAAAGTATTGGTAGTTGAAGATATGGCTTTGAATCAATTATTGATGAAGACATTATTGGATGATTTTGGATTTGAACGCGATATTGCCGATAACGGAAAAATTGCCATTGAAAAACTAAAAGAAAAATCGTTTGACATTATTTTGATGGACTTGCAAATGCCAATAATGAATGGGTTTGAAGCAACAGAATACATCCGAAATACATTGAATTCGAAAATACCAATTATCGCTTTAACTGCCGATGTAACGACAGTTGATTTAGAAAAATGCAAATCAGTAGGAATGAATGATTATATCGCAAAGCCTGTTGACGAACGCTTATTATACAGTAAAATAATTGGACTTGTAAAAAAACCTGTCTTGGCAAATTTTAATAAACCCAAATTAAAAAGTATCAATCAAATTAAAAAAATAAAATGTATTGACTTGGAATATTTAAACCATCGAACAAAATCGAATCCGAAATTAATGATGGAAATGATTTCGATTTATTTATCACAAACACCACCATTAATAAACGCAATGAAACAAAGTTTACTCGACAAAGATTATCCTTTATTACACGCATCAATGCATAAGATGATACCTTCTTTTTCGATCATGGGAATTAGTCCCGATTTTGAAAATATGGCAAAAAAAATACAGGAATATGCGGGAACACAGCAACTAAAAGAAGGAGTCGAAAAAATGGCAATTGATTTAGAGAATGTTTGTGAGCAGGCTTGTGAAGAATTAGAAATAGAATTTAACCTAATTAAAAATACACTATCGTGAAAAACGAAAACAAAATAAAAATCTTCTTGATAGATGATGATGCCTTATATCTAAAATCGTTAGAAATAGAATTTCTTGAGCATGCCGATTTCATCATTGAAACGTATGCTACAGGAGAACTTTGCATAGAAAATTTATCTCGAAATCCGGATATAATTGTCTTAGATTATCATCTTGACGGCATTGATAAAACAGCTATGAATGGACTGGAAACTCTAGACAAAATAAAATCTAAAAATCCAGATATTCCTGTAATAATGTTGTCTTCACAAGACAAAATAGATGTGGCAATAAAGTGTATGCACCATAGAGCTTTTGATTATGTGGTAAAAAGTGAAACTGCATTTTTGCGTTTACAGAAAATAATAACCACCATTTTTAGTTACAAAAAAATGGAGAAAGAATTAAGTTGGTATATGGACAGAATGTAAATCCTATACTTTTTAAACAACCGTGTAATCTACAAAATTCTATTACTAATTAATAAAGGAACATCTTCTTTTTAAGGCTGAAATTATGTAACTTTGTTGTCTGATTTTTAAACTATTAACATTAAACTTTAAGAATTAAAAGAATAGATTTATATAAAATAAATTTTGTTTTTTTAGTACGAATTTAATAAAACAATACAACTATGTGGTGGCAATATATCGTAGTTTTTTTGGGATCCTTATTATTTGATGTTGTGCCTATCCCCTTTCCTCCGGCCTTTACAATTATGATTTTTTTACAAATTAAATATGATTTAAATATTTGGTTAGTTATAGTAATTGGAGTAATGGGATCAATATTAGGCAGGTACATCCTCACTTTATATATACCATTTATTGCAGGTAGAATATTTAAAGAATCTAAGAATGAAGATGTTCAATTTCTTGGCGAAAAAATGAAAGAAAAAGGATGGAAAAGCCAAATGGCAATAATAGCTTATTCCTTATTACCACTTCCCACAACCCCATTATTCTTGGCTGGCGGCATGGCCAAAATAAAACCTTTATATATAATTCCAGCCTTTTTTGTAGGCAAATTTACCAGTGATACCATTGTTGTTAATTTGGGGAAATATACTTCCGAAAATGCCCAAAACATTATTGATGGGATATTAAGTTGGAAAACCATAACCAGTTTATTGATAGGACTGATATTTCTATTTTTCGTTTTATTTATTGACTGGCGCTCGCTAATTCAAAAAAATAAATTTCAATTGAATTTCCGAATCTGGAAATAACAAATCCCTTTTATTAAAATTCCACATTTGACATTTAGAAACTCTTACATTAAAAAGAGAGTCTGAATCTACTTTTCTATTCCAACACACAAATTATAATCTGGCGAAATGTGTGAATGATGCAACTCTTATGTAGAATTATGTAATACATTTTACTACAAACTACCCCACCTTTGTACATTCAGGATTGAACAAGTAAAACCTTTTTAGAAAGTATTTACGGATCAAATTGCAACTTAATTAGACTCAAGAATATATTAAAACAAACATTGGAGAATGTATTTAAAACTCAAAAAATAATAATTTAATTCAATAAAAAACAAGATCATGAGAAAGTTTATTTTTTTATTTAGTTTGATAGGAATTCTATCATTCTTCAATTCCTGTTCAGCAGGTTATGTTTCAGAAGAACCGGTATACCAAAACTACGAAAGACCACAACGACCAAGTAGTGATTACATCTGGATTGATGGAGGCTGGAACTGGAACAGTAGTTCAAATTCATACATTCAGGTCAATGGTAATTGGGAAAAACCAAGAGAGGGTCATCCTTATCAACAAGGACATTGGAAAAAAGACAGACATGGTTCTCAATGGGTTAGAGGATCTTACAGATAATTAATCCCATAGAATTGAAGTTTTACTTTTAAATATGGATTAAATATAAGAATGTCAAAAATAAATTTTAGCCACAAAGTACAATAAAATTATATTGACTATTATTGTATTGTTATTGAAAATCAGCATAATGCATTCCTGTTGATTGCCATTGTACTACTTGTGGTTTATGAAATATTTTTGACATTCTCTTTTATAAAAAACTAAAAATGAATTACAGATCACTATTTTCAGCAAATCAAAAAAGCAAAATCATTTATGCTGTATTTTGCATTGTAATAGTATTTGGATGCAATAAGAGAAGTAACGAATCATCTAAATCTGGTATTTATACAACCCAAAATTACACCGATTTAATTCTTGATGAATCTTCAATAGATTCCTATTTTAATACATTTCCTGAAAGTGACAGTATTAAACAGGAAGTAAACCTATTTTATAAAAACCGTGACTATCAATTTGCTTGGTTCAATAAAAAGGGAATGACAGCTGCGGTTCCTAATTTCTATAACCAAATCCAAAATTACAGCACTGATTTTAAAAATAAAACTTTCAAAAACGAACGATTAGATTCTTTGGTGTATACTTTTGGAAACCCAAAAATTCCTTCTTCATCAAAAGAAAAAAGCGAGGAAGAATTAGAAATATTACTTACAACCACTTTTTTTAAATATTCGAATAAAGTATATGGAGGGATGACAAAAAGCCCTTACGAATTGGATTGGTTTATACCCCGAAAAAAGAAAAATTATCAGGCATTACTCGATTCATTGGTCGTTTCTAATAAAGGAGAAAAGATCTTGGAACCAGTAAATCATTATTACATAAAATTAAAAGCAAAACTTAGAGAATATCGCGAAATAGCTAAAAAAGGAGGATTTCCGGTCATTGACATTCCTAAAAAAACGTTATCCATTTCAGAGAAAGATTCCTGTTTACTAAAGGTAAAACAATACTTATTCCTAACAGCTGATTGGAATGAAAATGACAAAACAATTGTTTTTACAGACCAATTATCAAAAGCAATTATAAATTTTCAGCATCGAATGGGATTGATAGAAAACGGAAAATTAAATACTGAAACCATCAAAGAACTGAACAAACCAATTGATTTTAGAATAAAACAAATAATGCTAAATTTAGAGCGATTGCGCTGGGTTCCTGTTGAAATGGAAACCGAATTTTTATTGATAAATATTCCAGAATATAAACTGCATATTATTGAAAATGGCAAATTAGTTTGGACTACCAATGTTGTGGTAGGAAAGGACGTAAAACAAACCAGCATTTTCAAAGGAAAAATTTCCAGCATTATACTTAATCCCTATTGGAATATTCCAAACAGCATTATAAGGCATGAAATAGTTCCTAATATAAAGAAGAATTCGAATTATTTAGCAACCAATAATATGGAAGTACTTTCTGGAACTACGATTATTGATCCGTTGAACATAAATTGGTATAAATACAAAAAGGATATTCCTTTTACTATTCGACAAAAACCTGGAGAAGATAATTCGTTAGGAAAAATAAAGTTTCTATTCCCTAATAGTTTCAATATTTATCTTCACGATACCCCTTCAAAAGGGATGTTTAACAAATCGAAACGTGCTTTTAGTCATGGTTGTATTAGAGTCGAAAACCCAAAGAAATTGCTACACTATTTCATTCGAAATGATGCTTCTTTAAATTCGGAAAAAGTGGATTCAATTTTCAAAACCAACAAAGAATATAGTATTCAAATAAAGCCTTCCGTTCCTGTATATATCGTTTATTTCACTTCTTGGGTCGATAATAATGGTCAGTTAAATTTCAGAAATGACATTTATAATTTGGACAAACAACTCGCAAGTGAAATTTTCGGAGAATGATTTTTTGGGGTTTTTTGGTTTTTTGGTTAGGGGCTGTCTTTTTAAGACAGCCTCTTTTTTTTTATCATAATTTGAATTTTAAAAAGTAAAAAAGCGTAAATATTACAACTTTTCCCAAAAGTAATATAACACTCTTTTTTATATAAAATAGACCTTTATAATTCCTTATTATCAACAAAATCCAAAACTTATTAGTCATGATAGCAGTAAAAAAAGACGGAATAATACTAGAGAAAACAACACTGATTTTTGAAAATGAAGGCGTCTTAAATCCAGCTGCCATTAGAGAAGGAGCCTTTGTCCACCTATTTTATAGAGCGGTGAGCGAAGGAAATTATTCCACTATAGGCTACTGCAAATTAATGGGACCATTAGAAATAGAACAACGGATGGAAGCACCTTTACTTTCGCCTGAATTTGACTATGAACGACATGGTATTGAGGATCCAAGAATAGTAAAAATCGAAGATTTATATTATCTAACTTATACGGCTTATGATGGTGTAAACGCATTGGGCGCATTGGCAACTTCAAAAGATTTAATTCATTTTGATAAAAAAGGAATCATTGTTCCTAAGATCACATATGAAGAATTTAATCGTCTAGCAGAAACAAAAGGTGCAATAAATGAAAAATATTATAGCTACAATCAACATAATCATATTACTGAAAAAGACGGATTAAAAATGTTGCTTTGGGACAAAAACGTCATTTTTTTTCCAAGAAAAATCAATGGTAAGTTTTGTTTCCTACACCGCATTCGACCCGAAATACAAATTGTTGTCAAAATCGAATCATTAAACGATTTATCCGAACAATTTTGGAAAGATTATTTAATCCATTTTAATGATCATATCCTGCTTTCGCCTAAATACGATAAAGGAATAAGTTACATTGGTGGCGGTTGTCCGCCAATAGAAACTGAATTTGGCTGGCTTATCATATACCATAAAGTACATACTTCGATAAATGGCTATGTGTATTCTGCTGGTGCAGCCTTATTAGATATTGAAAATCCACAAATAGAAATTGCCCGATTACCGTATTCATTATTCAAACCCGAGGAAATCTGGGAGTTAAAAGGTGAAGTAAATAATGTTTGTTTTCCGACTGGAGCCGTAGTTTTTGATGGCATTTTATATATTTATTACGGTGCTGCCGATGAAAGAATTGCTTGCGCATCGATGAGTTTAGCAGGATTATTAAACGAATTAATTTTAAACAAAAAACAAGATGAAAAATAAAACTGCAATCAACCCCAGCAATTTGCTTTCGATAAAGAAACAACTTAAAATTAGTTCTGACAGTCCATTAAATTTTCAGAAAGACAAATTCAAGTTACCCGAAATAGTTATCATAACAACTTTTCCTCCCCGAGAATGCGGTATTGCGACCTATTCACAGGATTTAATTTTTGCATTAAAAAACAAATTCAAAAAATCGTTTTCCATAAAAATTGTTGCTTTAGAATTAGAAAAAGAGAAACACATTTATACGGAAGATATTTATGCCGTTCTGGAAACCGACAATCAAAATTCGTATTTGGAATTGGCTGAAAATATCAATGAAAATTCGAATATAGAAATTGTTTTGATTCAACACGAATTTGGATTATTCAGTACCAATGAAGCCGATTTTATTTCCTTTCTAAAATCAATTCGTAAGCCGAAAATTGTAGTTTTTCATACTGTTTTACCTCGTCCTGATAATCGACTTAAAAAACAAGTTCAGCAGATTAACAAAACGGTTGATTCATTTATTGTAATGACAAACACATCTGCAAAAATATTAGAAAATGATTATGCCGTTTTGCAAGATAAGATTACTGTTATTGCGCATGGAACGCATTTAGTAGAACATTCGAACAAGGAAGTTCTCAAAAGAAAATACAATTTATCAGGGCGAAAAATTATTTCGACTTTTGGACTGTTAAGTTCAGGAAAATGTATTGAAACTTCAATTGAAGCTTTGCAAACAATTGTCAAAAAACAACCCAACATCTTATTTCTTGTTATTGGAAAAACACATCCGAGTGTCGTTAAAAACGAAGGTGAAAAATACAGGAATTCTCTTGAAGCACAAATTGTTGCTTTAGGATTGCAAAAAAATGTTCAATTCATCAATCAATATTTACCGCTAGATAGGCTATTAGAATACTTGCAATTAACTGATATTTATCTTTTTACAACCAAAGATAGAAACCAGGCTGTAAGCGGAACTTTCTCTTATGCTATAAGTTGCGGTTGTCCCATTATCTCTACTCCAATTCCGCATGCCATCGAAGTTTTGCAAAATGAAACAGGAATTATTATTGATTTTGAAGATCCAAAACAATTGGCGGAACAAGTCATTCGTTTGTTGAACGATGAACAATTATGCAAAAAAATTGCCGCAAAAGGAATTCATAAATTAGCGCCAACGGTCTGGGAAAACTCGGCAATCGCACATGCTTTAGTGCTTAAAAAAATAGCCAATAAAAAAATAGATTTACATTATAAAATTCCAGAGATTAACCTAAACCATTTCAAAAAATTAACGACTTCGTTTGGAATGATCCAGTTTTCTAAGATCAATCAGCCTGATATCGATACGGGCTATACTTTAGATGACAACGCACGAGCATTGGTGGCAATTTGCCAACATTATGAATTGACAAATGATCCAGCAGATTTAGAATATATTAAAATATATTTCAATTTTATAAAATTATGCTTTCAATCGGATGGATATTTCTTGAATTATGTAGACGAAAACGGAAAATTCACAAACCAGAATAGTGAAAACCTCGACGATGCAAATGGAAGAGCGATTTGGGCTTTGGGATATCTAATTTCTTTAGGTATCATTTTGCCAACAGGATTATACGAAAAAGCGGTTTTAACCATGCAAATAGCATTGTTAAACGTTCGTCAAATTCATTCTACTCGAGCAATTGCTTTCATCATAAAAGGGGTTTATTATAGTAATTTGAAGAACAATTCTATTCAAAATATTTCTTTAATACAACATCTTGCCAACAAATTAGTTCAGATGTACAAACACGAATCAGACCAGAACTGGCAATGGTTCGAGAGTTATCTTACGTACTCGAATAGTGTCTTGCCAGAAGCAATGTTGTGCGCGTATTTAGCAACCGACGAAAATATTTATAAGGAAATTGCCAAAAAATCCTTTGATTTCTTGTTGTCAAAAATATATAGAAACCAAAGCATAAAGGTAATCTCGAACAAAGGTTGGCTAACCAATGGGGAAAAATTAAATCTCGAAAAAATTGGTGGCGAACAACCCGTAGATGTTTCTTATACAATTATTGCCTTGAGCAAATTTTACGCAGTTTTTGGAGAACACAACTATTTGCAAAAAATGGAAATTGGTTTCAACTGGTTTTTAGGAAAAAATCATTTGCATCAAATCATTTATAATCCTTGTACTGGAGGTTGTTATGACGGTTTAGAAGAAGATTGCGTCAATTTGAATCAAGGTGCAGAATCGACCGTGAGCTATTTGATGGCAAGACTTACGATGGAAAAACATTTTAACCATAAAGACAGAAAAAGTCTTCAAAGTTTAAAAAATTTAAGAAAAAGCAAATTGAAATCAAGTATTTATAATTTAAAATAAGAAACAGTTCCTAATCGAATTATAAGAACAAGGAATTATATAACTTTTCTCAAAAGTTATATAACAATTTAACCTTCAATTTTTTAGAATTTTACAGTATAGAAATTTAACACCAATTAATTTCTAAATAAAAATAATCAATGTTATTTAGTCAAGAGAAGAAGTTCCTCACCACAATTTAATTTGTTGGTACTAACAAATAGCATTGCTGATTTTTACAAATATTCTGAAAAAAATATTGAGAGTATTGAAAAATAATCAATGTTGTTTAGTCAAGAGAAGAAGTTCCTCACCCACAATTTAATTTGTTGGTACTAACAAATGACATTGATGATTTTTTAAATTATTCTAATCAAATCATCGAAAATTAATAAACTAAATACAATAGTATGATACCTAAAATTGGAATTACCGAAGATCATTTGCAAAAAACCAACAGTCTGCTCTCCGTTATCTTATCTGATGAAATGACACTCTACATCAAAACCAGAAAATTCCATTGGAATGTTGCTGGAGAAAGTTTTATGGAATTGCATAAATTATTCGAAGCTCAATACACCCAATTAGAAGCCATTATAGATACTGTAGCAGAACGAATTGGTAAATTGGGAGGCAAAACCATTGGGACAATGAACGAGTTTTCGTTGCTTTCTAGAATTGTAGAACATCCCAACAAATATCCAGTTCAAAATGCAATGCTTTCTGAATTGCTATCGGATCACGAAACCCTAATAACCGAATTACGAAAGGATATAGATCTTTGTACAAATGAAAATCACGATGCTGGAACGGCGGATATGCTTACGGCAATTTTGCAACAACACGAAGCAATTGCTTGGATATTGAGAAGATATTTGAGTTGAAAATTTAAAAATAAGTCAAAATTAATTTAAAAAAAATAGTATGTATTACGAAAATTATTATTGGGGAATGAATTTTATTTGGTGGTTTTTATGGGTAATCCTATTGTTTTGGATTTTTGCAATTCCGTATGATATTCCAGGTCAAAGACGCAAGAAAGATTCGGCTTTTGACATTTTACAAAAACGATATGCAGATGGACATATCACAGAATCAGAATATTATGACAAGAAAAAAATATTGGAAGAAGAGTTTAGAAAATCGTAAAAATTTCTATGATAATGAAAGATAAAGAAAAATTTCCGAAAGCAGCAAATGAGCAATTAGCAAAAGATGGTTATCCAAAATACCCCGAAAGTGAAGATATTTATAACAAATTCGACAAAGAATTTGACATCGATCCTGAAAATATTGCTAAGAAAAAAGAAATTATTAAAATTGAGAAAAATCCAACTTGGAACGAAAAAAATTTCAAACAAGATAAAACAGGAAACGATTTAGATATTCCCGGAGCTGACCTCGATGACGACCAAGAAAGTATTGGCAACGAGGACGAAGAAAATAATTCATATAGCATTGGCGGTGATAATCACAACAATTTAGAAGAAAATTAGAACTAATGAAAACACTAAAAAAACTAGGCATTTGGTTGGATCATTCCAATGCTCACCTAATCGAATTTTCGTCAGAAGTAAAAGAAATACAAACCATTTCGTCCGATTTTACTTTTCAAGATAGAGAAGAAACCTTGCAACGCAGCGAAAGCGAAATGCACAACAAAGAACAACACAAACACGCCACTTTTTATAAAAATTTGGCTGCTGTTATCAAAAATTTTGATGAAGTAATTCTATTTGGACCAACTGATGCCAAAGTAGAATTATTCAATTTTTTGAAAGAAAATCACGGCTATGATAAAATAAAAATCACCGTAAAAAACGCTGATAAAATGAGTGATAAAGAACTACATGTTTTCGTTCGAGATTACTTTAAAAAATTGGAATTCAGAATGTAGCTTTTTTAAAATAAAATATTTAAACAAACCATTTTATTCTAGAATTATGATTTTTTTTAAATTGAATATTTGGTGTTTTGTTGGGATTTTTATACCATTCTCAGTTGAAGCACAGGTTTCGGATACTATAAAAAAATGGTCTATTGAAACTTGTTTTCAATATGCCATCGAAAATAATATTGACATCAATACAGCAAAACTGAATGAACTTTCAGCTATTCAGGATGCAAATCTTGCAAAAGGTAGTAGAATTCCAAACTTGTATGGAACGTTAAATAATACCATTACAAACGAGAAAAATGATGTTTCTGGCACTGGAAATTTTGAAAATCAAGTCGTCTCTACTGGAAATTATTCACTGAATTCTTCACTAGTTTTATGGAACGGAAACTATGTAAATACCAATATTCATCAAAAAAATTTGGTTTCAAAAACGTATAATCTGTTGGTAGAACAATCCAAAAACAACCTCTTTCTACGCATTACACAAAGCTATTTATCCATTTTATTAGCAAAAGAGAATCTGAAATATAGTATCGATTTGGTTGCCACATCCAAAAGCAGATTGACACAAGGTCAACAATTATATGATGCTGGAAGTACTGCAAAAATTAATGTTCTACAACTTCAAGCGCAATTGTCAGCTGATATCTATTTGAAAATTCTAATCGAAAATACCATCCGACAAAATATCTTATTGCTAAAACAACTTTTGCAATTACCAACAACAGTTTCTTTTGATGTGGAAACGCCTAACGATTTACAAGTTGTTGCATTAGTTTCTCCACTAGAAACCGTGCAAAACAATGCCTTTCAAAATTTTCCAGAAATAAAAATTAGTCAGATGAATAAGGAGATTTCAAATCTGAATATCACCAAAGCCAAAGCCAGTTTTTTGCCTACATTAACTGCAAATGCAGGAATTGGGTCAGGTTATAGCACTATTTTGAACAATACAGTTTTTACTTCCTCCAATTATTTTATGCAGACTGGAAATAATTTTTATCAACAAATTGGAGTTACTTTATCCATTCCTATTCTTACCAATCGAATCAATAAAACCAATTTAGAGAAAGCTAAAATCGGCTCCAAGCAATCGGATTTTAATTTAAAAAATACAAAATTACTGTTATCTCAAGATGTAGAATTGGCTTATCTTAATGCCACCAATGCACAAGAAGCCTATCAATCTGCAAATGAACAGCTCATTGCAGTTACCGAAAGTTATCGAATTCTCAACGAAGAATATAAATTGGGTGGAGTCAATTCTTTCGATTTATTACAACAAAAAAACCAATACGTACAAGCAATACAAGCCTTTACGCAATCGAAATATACTGCTATTTTACAACAAAAAATTTACGATTTCTACAACGGAATCAAAATACAACTATAAAAATGAACCCTCCCATCGAAAACAGTAAAAATACATCCCCCAAAAAGTGGATTATAATAGTAGCAGTAATTCTAGTCGTTGGGGGTGTAATTTATTATTTTGTCAATCATAAAAAAACGGCTATTGAAACTTTTGAAACTAGTAAAGCACATTATGGGTATATTGCCAAAAGCATCACGGCTACAGGAACAATACAACCCGTTGATACCGTTGCGGTTGGATCTCAAGTTTCGGGAGTTATAAAAAATATTTATGTCGATTTTAATACTGTTGTAAAAAAGGGACAACTAATTGCAACCATCGATCCGTCGATAATTTTGGCCCAAAAAGAACAATCTACAGCCAATCTTGCTAACGTAGAAAGTAATTTGAAATTCCAACAAAGCACGTTTGAACGTCAAAATAAATTATTCGTTTTGGGAGCCATTAGTAAAGCTGATTTTCAAATTGCACAAAACGGTTTTAGCAGTGCCAAAGCGGCTGTTGATAATGCAAAAGCACAGTTAAAAATTACAACCAAAAATTTATTTTACACCAATATTTATTCCCCAATTGACGGAATGATTCTCAACCGAAACGTAAGCGAAGGTCAAACGATTGCTGCCAGTTTCAATGCGCCAACACTTTTTATTATTGCCAAAGACTTAACCAAAATGCAAGTTCGGGCTGCTGTAGATGAAGCCGATATTGGAGAAGTAAAATCAGGTCAAAATGTTAGTTTTACAGTAGATGCGTTTCCTGATGAAATTTTCAAAGGAAAGGTGCAGCAAATTTTATTGCACGCCAAAGTTACCGCCAATGTAGTTACTTATACCACTTTAATAAATGTTGATAATACCAGTTTAAAACTAAAACCAGGAATGACGGCAAGCATCAATATTTACACAAAAGAAGAAGCAAAAGCATTACTGATTCCGTCTAAAGCCTTGATTTTTAAACCCGATAGTATTGCAGTGAAACAATTTATAATTGTAAATGCAAAAAAAGAAAAAGCAACTTCAACAGAAAATTCGGATATACAAAAAGCCAAAGTTTGGACAAAATCGGGAGATACATTATTTGAAAAAATTATTGCAATTGATATGAGTGACGATACCAATGTAAAAGTCACTCAAGGATTGACAGCTGGCACAGATGTTATTACAAATAGCATAAACCCAAACGAAAAAGCAACTAAGTCAACAACTCAAACCAGTCCTTTTATGCCAAAAATGGGTCGTAGAAATGCTCCTAAAACCAATAAATAATGAGTGTAATTGTTGACATAAAAAACCTCAAACGAGAATTTACAGTTGGAAATGAAATTGTAAAAGCGCTTAATGACGTGAGTTTTACCATTAATTCTGGTGAATTTATTACCATTATGGGAAGCAGCGGTTCAGGAAAAACAACCCTTTTAAATATTTTAGGCTGTCTCGAAAAACCAACACAAGGCACTTACCTACTCGACGGAACTGATGTTAGTAACCTTTCTAAAAATGAATTGGCGGTTTTGCGAAATTCCAAATTAGGGTTTGTGTTTCAATCCTATAATCTTTTGTCACGAACTTCTGCAATCGAAAATGTAGAATTACCCTTATTATACAACAGCAAATTTTCGGCAAGCGAACGCAATGAAAAATGTATAAAAGCATTGGAAGCTGTGAAATTATCAGACAGAATGTATCATTTACCCAGTCAGTTATCGGGTGGACAACAACAACGTGTTGCCATTGCTAGAGCATTGGTAAACGATCCTGTGATGATTTTAGCAGATGAAGCTACTGGAAATCTCGATTCAAGAACGTCTTACGAAATTATGATGCTTATTCAAGACTTAAACAATCAAGGAAAAACTATCGTTTTTGTGACACATGAACCCGATATTGCTGCCTTTAGCAAACGAACGATTACATTAAAAGATGGTAAAATTTTGAAAGATGAAATTAATAAAAAGGTAAAAAGTGCAAAAGAAGTTTTAGAAAGTTTACCTCCAATTAATGAAGAAATAGTATAAACAGATGAAAATAGCGAATCTATTAAACATTGCTTGGCGTGCCATAAGTCGAAACAAGATGAGAACTTTTCTCACTATGTTGGGAATTATTATTGGTGTGGCGGCCGTAATTGCAATGATTGCGATTGGTGAAGGTTCGAAACAAAGTATCGAAAGTCAAATAAAAACGATGGGGAGTAATATGATTATGGTACGACCAACTAGTAATGTTGAAGGCGGTGTTAGAATAGATAATAGCAGTGTGCAATCGCTTGATGAAGCTGATATTGTTGCTTTGAAAAAAAATCCACAATACATAAATGCTATTTCGCCAGTGGTTTCAATGAAAGGACAAGTAATTAATGGAACCTATAATTGGAGTACTACGATTCAAGGAGTTACTCCTGATTTTTTATTCATCCGAAGTTGGAAGCTAAAAGAAGGTGTTGCGTTTACAAATCAAGATGTAAAAGCCGCAGCTAAAGTATGTTTGGTAGGCTTAACTGTAGTCTCAAATCTTTTCCCTGATGGTGGAGATATTACTGGAAAAAGCATTCGTTTCAAAAATATCCCATTCAAAATAATTGGTGTTTTGAGTAAAAAAGGAGATAATTCATTTGGACAGGATCAAGATGATATAATTTTAACACCCGTAACTACTGTACAAAAAAGAATTCTGGCTACTACTTATTACCAAAATATTTATGCCTCAGCAATAGATGAAAAATCAACCAGTAATGCTTCGTCAGAAGTTGAAAAAGTGCTTCGAAAATCACATCGATTAAAAGAAACCGACGAAAATGATTTTACAGTACGAACCCAAACCGAATTGGTAAATATGCTGACTTCAACAAGTAGTATTCTAACCATTTTACTGACCGTTATTGCAGGTATTTCGCTCGTAGTTGGTGGAATTGGCATTATGAATATTATGTATGTTTCGGTTACGGAACGCACCAAAGAAATTGGGTTACGCATGGCAATTGGTGCACGTGGTTTGGATATTTTAATTCAGTTTTTGATAGAAGCTATTTTAATAAGCATCACTGGGGGAATAATTGGTGTTGTCATTGGAATTTCGGCAACAAAATTGGTTACCTATTTTATGAATTGGCCTACATTAATATCATTTTCATCTATTTATATCTCCTTTTTAGTATGTTTTGTAACAGGAGTGTTTTTTGGATATTATCCAGCATTAAAAGCCTCTAAACTAGATCCAATTGAAGCGTTACGATTTGAATAAAACCTGCGAATTATACAATATTTAATATTTTTTATATAACAAAAGGACAATTTTTGATTACCACATTTGTATAGTTTTAAATAAATAAAACCCAATACTATGCACCACATCGTAATTATATCTTCAAGTATTAGAATTGGACGTAAAAGCCACAGAGTTGCTTTATATTTTGAAAAATATTTAAAAGAAAACAACTTGGCTACATCCGAAATTTTGGATTTAAAAAGCTATAATTTTCCCATTTTTGAGGAACGATTAAAATATCAAAAAGAGCCTTTGCCAGGAGCAATTGAGTTTGCCAATAAAATAATATCATCAAACGGAGTAATTATTATTACCCCAGAATATAATGGAAGTTTTCCTGCAAGCTTAAAAAACGCAATTGATATTTTGTATGAGGAGTGGTTTCATAAACCTATTGCAATATCAACTGTTTCAGGGGGAGTTTTTGGAGGTTCACAGGCCTTGATTTCGTTGCAATTTGTCCTTTGGAAAATTAGGGCTTTGACAGTTCCTGCAACATTTCCAGTCGCTAAAATTGAAGATTCATTTGATGAATTGGGAAATCCAAAAAATAAGGTTGAAACAGACAAACTTGCTGCGGTTTTTATTGCTGAATTACTTCGGTGCGTAAACGCAGAATTATAAGCATCATTTCACAAACAAATAGTTTATTAGCTTTGGTTTGGAGGGCTGTCTTGGAAGGGGCAGCCTTTTTTATGAAAAAAAAATGTGGTTTTTCATTTCAAATAAAAGGTGTGAATGATGTAACTTATTTCTAAAGTTTTATAACATTTTTTGATGTTAATCGGCTCAACTTTATGTTTTTATAATTAGTGCACATTAAAAAAGAGTCTTCGTTACAAACCATAAAAACAAAATTATGAAACCAGTAAAAAAATTAGGAATATGGATGGATCATTCCATTGCGCATATCATGGAATTTACTTCTGATCCGTTTGAAATAAAAACCATTGAGTCAAAATTTAGCCATCAAAAAAAAATGGAATCTTTGGTCAAAAGTGAAAGCCTGATGCATAATAAAGAACAACAAGAACTTCCAAGTTATTATAAAAAACTGAGTGACGTAATTAAAGATTACAAGCGCGTTTTACTTTTTGGTCCTACAGATGCAAAAGTAGAATTATTTGATATCCTTTGCGAAGATCAGCGTTTCAGTAATATAAAAATCGAAATTAAAGAAACGGATAAAATGACGGCGAATCAAAAAAATGCTTTTGTAAGAGAATATTTTTCAAAAGAATAGATTCTAAATCTGAAATAACCGAATACAATCCACACTCAAAAACAAGAAAATTATTTCATAAAAGTACCCTATTTTGACTATCTATCTAAAAAATATTTTCAACGAAGCAGGTAATATTACTCAATTTACCTTGAGGTTTTTCAGCGAACTTTTCAAACCTGCTTTTCAATTTAGAGAATTTGTCCGACAATGTTTCGCCGTAGGTTACAAAACTTTACCCTTAATAAGCATTACAGGTTTTATAATGGGATTAGTTTTAACACTTCAATCGCGGCCAACTTTATTGAAATTTGGAGCTGAATCTTGGTTGCCAAGCATGGTTTCGTTGTCCCTAATCAGAGAAATTGCTCCTGTAGTTACCGCTTTAATTTGTGCCGGAAAAATAGCTTCAGGAATTGGTGCCGAATTGGGTTCTATGAAAGTAACCGAGCAAATAGACGCCATGGAAGTTTCGGCAATAAACCCTTATAAATATTTAGTGGTTACTCGAATTTTAGCCACAACACTTATGGTTCCTGTTTTGGTGATTTATGCTGATTTTATTGGGATTTATGGTGGTTACATTGGTTTTAATATACACGGAAACATCAGTTTGTACCGCTATTTCTCCGATGTATCGGAACATCTTGAATATTTAGATTTCATGCCTGCATTTATCAAAACATTTTTCTTCGGATTTTTTATAGGATTAATAGGTTCTTACAAAGGTTTTAATGCCTCAAACGGAACTGCCAGCGTAGGAATTGCAGCTAATGAAGCGGTAGTTTCGGCTTCACTTTCTGTTTTTATTATAGATATGCTGGCTGTTCAATTAACCGATTTATTTTTCTGAAATTATGGAAACACAACCTATTATAGCCATCAGTAATTTATATAAATCTTTTGGAAAAAATAAAATTCTAAAAGGCATTAATCTTACTGTAAAAAAGGGAGAAGATTTGGTGATTCTGGGGCGTTCTGGTTCTGGGAAATCAGTAACTATAAAATGTTTGGTTGGATTAGTAGGAGCTGATAAGGGAAAAATTAAAATTTTTGGCACAGAGATTACCACTTTAAGAAATAAAGAACTCAATGACATCAGAGTACGAATAGGTTTTATGTTTCAAAATGGTGCCTTGTACGATTCTATGTCGGTAAGACAAAATTTGGCATTTACATTAAAACATCATACTCAAAATTTATCGGAATCAGCAATCGAAAGTCAGATTATCGAAGCATTAGACAATGTTGGTCTGAAAGAATCGATAGACAAAATGCCTTCGGAATTATCGGGCGGAATGAAAAAAAGAATTGCCTTAGCAAGAACAATTATCATCAAGCCTGAAATTATTTTATACGACGAACCAACTTCGGGTTTAGACACTATTACATCGCGAGAAATTAGCGAATTAATATTATCCATTCAAAAAAAATACAAAACAACTTCCATCATAATTACCCACGACATGGCTTGTGCAAAATTGACAGGAAATAGGATAATGATTTTAAAAGACGGAGTAATTAATGCCGAAGGAACCTACGCAGCCTTGGAAAAAAGCAAGGACGAATGGGTACGTTCCTTTTTTATTTAAACAATAAAAACTAAGATCATGAATAAAGATACCGGATCAAATTGGAAATTAGGAATATTTGTAATCATTGGGCTGATACTATTTGTTTTTACTATATATATCGTTGGGAAACAGCAAAATTTATTTGGCTCTACCTTTCAGTTAAAATCAAAATTTAAAACCGTAAGTGGATTAAAAGTGGGGAATAATGTCCGTTTTTCGGGAATAAATGTTGGAACCATAGACGAAATTGAACTGATAACAGATTCCAGCGTGGTAGTGGTTTTGAAGATAGAAAAAGGAGTGCAAAAATTTATTAAAACCGATGCTATAGCCAGTATTGGTTCTGATGGATTAATGGGTGATAAAGTGCTGACAGTTTCTCCAGGAAACTCCTCTAGTAAGATCATCAAAGACAACGATTTTATTGCCTCAAAAAGTCCTGTAGAAATGGCAGATCTTATGAGCAGCTTAAAAAAAAGTATCGATAATGCTGGTATTATCACATCTCAACTGGCTCAATTCACTTACAATATGAATAATGGAAATGGCACTCTATCTAAATTGATAACGGATAAAGAATTTGCAAATAGTCTAAAAAATACACTTACCAATTTAGAAATTAGCTCTAATGAATTTGCGCATTTCACTGCGAAAATGAATAATGGCAATGGAGTTTTATCCAAACTAGTCAGCGATAAAAAATTGGGCGTGAAATTAGATTCGACAATGACTAATCTGGAATCGGGAACAAAAAGATTAAATGAAACCATAGAGGCTGCAAAGCATAATTTTTTGTTGAGAGGCTATTTTAATAATAAGAAAAAAGAGGAGGCAAAAAAGCGGGAAGAGTTAAAAGACGAAAATAATTTAGAAAATAAATAATCTGTGAATATTGAAACTTATCTAAAAAGTTATGTAACGCATTTTTTCTAAAAGCTATTCACCTTTGTAATATCTCGAAAATTCATTCTTGACAAAAAATAAAACAAAATGGAAGATAGTTCAAACTTTAGAAAAACAGCCCAATCACAAGATGCTATTTCCGATATGCAAATAGACATTCACAAAAAAAATACAAAACATCACCAAGAAAGAGCCAATCAACTCGTACAAAATTTTTACAATAAAGCTTGTGGATGCTCTGTGAAAGCTCAAGAAAATAATCTATTTGATTATAAATCACAAATCAAAGAAGAGGAATCATTTTAAAAAAATGAATATGAAAACGGAGAAAAAAATCAACAATAAAATTTTGAAAATTACTTTGATAATCAAGGAAAAATATCCAGAATTATCGAAATATATTATGGAAATGCCAGTAACAATTCCTATTTCGGAAAACCCGGAAATAAACTGTAAAATATTACAGGATTACTATAATTCGCTCGAAGACATGCTGGACAATTATATTGAAAATCAAGTCTTAAAATAAAATCCTAAAATGAGAAATTTATATAGTTACACCGAACAAATTTTCGAAAGACTGACTACTATAACAACCTCAATTCTTGGGAATTCAATCACCTTTATTATTGCATTTTGCTTAGTTATATTTTGGTGGGTTAATAATTTTTTCAACAACCGGAATATTCATGAAATTATTGGAGAAATCATTATCGGAACTACTTTTTTGAGCTTATTTATTATTCAAAAATCGTTCAATAAGTTTTCTGGTTCGTTACATTTAAAAATAAACGAATTAGTTTCATCGCATGAACCTGCTAACAATTCAGTAATAAATGCCGAAGAAAAAACAGAAAAAGAAATAACAGAACTTTCTAAAGAATATGCTGATCTAGCAGATCAAATAAAAGAGATAGCTAAAGACAAGAAATAAAATTAACCTTTTTTATACATAATAATTATTCATTCCTAGACAGAAAAAATCTAAAAAAACCGTGAATGATATAAGTTATTTAAAAAGTTATGTAACAGTTTTAGTCCCTAATGAAACCACCTTTGTATTGTTGTGAAAATACTTTCACAGATAAATTATAAAAAGATGAACACTACAGAATTAAAAGGAAACTGGGAAACTCAAAAAGGGAAATTAAAACAAAAATTTGCTGCTTTGACGGATGATGATTTGTTATTTGCAACCGGTAAAAAAGAAGAGATGATGGGAAAACTTCAAATAAAACTAGGTAAGACAAAAGACGAATTACACAAAATAATTGAAGCATTGTAACTAATTTACAATACAAATTAATTACTAAATCACTCCTTATGAAAAAGATAATTTTCACTCTTGCATTTACAGCTCTCATCTCTGGAATTGTGTTAACAAGTTGCAAACCTTCAAATAAAGAAGAGACCGAATCGCAAGAAAAAGTACAAGAAGCTAGAGAAAACTTAGTTGTGGCAAAAAAAGCTGCAAGTGATGAAGAATGGAAAGCTTTCGAAGAAAATACAGATTCAATTATCAATGAAAATGAAATTCAGATAACTGAATTAAAGTTGAGAATGAAAAAAACAGGAAAATCAATTGATGCCAATTATAAAAAAAATATTGATGTTCTGGACAAAAAAAACAAGGAACTTAAAGCTAGAATGGATATGTATAAAAATGATGCCAACAGCGATTGGCAATCCTTTAAGCGCGAATTCAAACACGATAAAGATGAACTTGGTCAAGCATTGAAAGATCTAACGGTCAAAAACACAAAATAATAAATGGCACTATTCTCTAACATTTAAAAATAAGTATTATGAGTAATCTACTTTATACCATAGCAATAATTCTAATCATTTTTTGGGCAATCGGATTCTTTGCCTATAGTGCGGGATCAATGATACATATTCTTCTTGTAATTGCAATTGTAGCAATATTATTAAGGCTTATTCAAGGAAAAAGAATATAATAATTTAAAATAAACAATCATGAAAACAGATAAAATAATATTAGGAGTTGTAGGCGGAATAGTTACTGGTGCAGTAATGGGTATTTTGTTTGCGCCTGCAAAAGGCAAAAAAACCAGAAGAAAAATCATGAACAAAGGTGTTGATAGTGTTGACGATTTGAAAGATAAATTTGACTCATTGCTTGGAACAATTACCAAAAAATATGAAACTATTTGGGACTCAACTGAAGATCTAATCGCTCAAGAAAAAGCAAAAATAGATTTGTCAAAAAAAGAAATGAAAAGTTTGAATAATTAATTTTTTGATTTTGGACAATTCCATAACAACAATAGCAATCTTATATTGCCAAGCAGACGAAGAAAATAAAGTATCGGTAAAATTCGAAAATCAAAATTAGGATTGAAAAAATTACTACTAATTTATATCATGCAATGTCAGGATTCGTAATTGCTATTGTTGTTACTTTATTTATCAAATTCAAAGGATTGAAATATCTTTCAGGTTTTTATTCTTCTAACAAATTTAAAAAAACAATATGAAACCGATAACCGAAAATGATGTTTTAAATAAATCTGTCATCTTGATGGAAAATAGACTCGCAGTAAAATTGATAAAAGCCAATAAAGAATTGATAAGTAAAAATTTAGAAATCGAAAAAAGTGCCTCTGAACTAATCCTTGCAAACAGAGAACTAATTTTTCAATACAAAGAAAGAGGAAATATAAATACTGAGTTAATAATAGCAAACAAACAATTGGCATTTCAATACAGTGAAAAAGAAAAACGTTCCGAAGAGCTTATCATTGCAAACAAAGAACTTTCTTTTCAAAATGAAGCAAATAAAAAAAATGCTGTCGAGTTAATTATTGCCCGAAGAGAAATTGCAATGAATAACCTAGAAAAAGATATACGAGCATCAGAACTTATTATTGCAAACAAAAAGATTGATTTTAAAAATCAAGAGCGAGAGATCAAGTCAGCAGAACTTAACATTGCAAACAGAGAACTTAAAAAAGCCGAAGAAAACCAAAAAGAATATATAAGAGGTCTCGAAGAAATGATGTTTATGACCTCACATAAAGTAAGACAACCAATTGCCAATATCATAGGATTTTCGAATATTTTAGATCAATCAATAAGTTCTCCAGAGGAGCTAAAGCAATCTGTTGATTGCATAAAAGAATCTGCTGTAACTCTAGATGTATTCACAAAAGAATTATCAACCTTCATTTTTGAATTAGGCCAAAAAGGAAAAAATTAAAAAGATAAATAAAAGTATTAATTTATACACTTAATAAGACTTAACATTTGAAACTGTTTTTGTTTTATTTAAAAAATCGAGACCTCAAAATCTCGATTTTTTTTTAAAATATTTTCAAACTATTTAATGATAGTCAAGATTATAAATAACTAAAATACTGATTTTCAACAAACTAAAATAAATCAATGTTTAAAATGTGTGAATGATATAACTCTTTGCCTTAATTCTATAATACTTATAAACAATTACTGACCAACCTTTGTATTATAATTTTTTAACCCTAAAAATCAGTACAATGAAAATTAAAAATCTACTTTCGACCATTGCAATACTATTTATTGCTTTAATGACGGGATGTGCAAAAGATGAGTTCGTAGAAACCATTGGAGTATGTCCAATTGTTACAATAACGAACCCTGCTGACGGGACTTCTGGCGTGCCCTTGAACCAGATAATTACGGCGACCTTCAACAAGGAGATGAATCCAGCGACTATAACCCAATCCTCATTTATCGTATCGTCAGGAGGAGCTCCTGTTTTAGGAACGGTGACGCTTTCTGGAGCAATTGCAACATTCGTTCCTGCTAGCCTGCTTGACGCAAATACTGTATATACTGGTAGAATTACTACAACGGCTAAAGATAAGACTGGTAATGCCTTACAAGCTGATTATATCTGGACTTTTACAACTGGACTTTTGCCTATTGTAGTGTCAACTGACCCAGTAAATAATGCCACTGGGGTTGCACTTAACAAAATTATTACTGCAACGTTTAATATGTCGATGGATCCATTAACTATAACGGATATTACGTATACAGTCAAACAAGGTTCCACTGTAATACTAGGAACAATTTCCTATTCTGGAACAACGGTTTCTTTCAAACCAACTTCTCAATTAACAGGAAACAAAGTATATACATGTACTATCACTACAGGCGCTAAAAATGTTGCTGGTACTGCGCTGGCCAGTGATTATGTTTGGAACTTTACAACAGTTATTCCAGTTATTGTAACACCACCACCAGCAGGAACAAGCAGTTTGTTCTTTGGAGTTTTCGGAGGAAATGCTGGAATAACCAATCAAGGATTATTTACAGTAGTTAATGGAAAAATAGGTACTACTGCTGCCTCCACTTTAGTAACAGGTTTCAAAGATGGTTCAAATGGAGATGTTTATACAGTAACACCTCTTAATAACGGACTTGTAACTGATGGAATATTCACAGCTGCACCGCCTCCAGGAAATGCTACCAACGCAGCAACTGCTTTAGCTGGATTGAATGCGGCAACTGCAGCTTACCTGAGCATTTCTCCAGCTTCAATGCCTGGTGGTATTGATCCAGGCGCAGGTGAACTAGGCTCATTAACTTTAGCCCCTGGTGTTTATAAATCGAATAGTGGTACTTTCAAAGTAACAAACGGAGATCTTACTTTAGATGCTCAAGGTGATGCCAATGCAATATTCGTTTTCCAATGTGCTTCTGCTTTAACAGTAGGCGACTCAGCTCCAAGCAGCGTTAAATTGATAAATGGAGCTTTGGCTAAAAATGTTTACTGGTATGTAGGTAGTTCAGCTGTTATTAATTACGCTGGAGGTGGCGTTATGACTGGTAATATTATCGCTAATTCTGGAGTGACTTTGTCTTCTCCTGCTAATAGTACAAATGCCAGTGTAACAACATTAAACGGTAGAGCAATTTCACTAGTATCCTCTGTTACTATGGTAAATACAGTTATTAATGTACCCTAATTATTAATGGATAACAGTTATCAATAAATTTAAAATTCAAGTAAATATACCCCGTCTCTTTGGCCGGGGTATATTAAAACACATTAAAAAAACAAAAAAATGAAAGCTAAAATTAATTTTAATGAGAACTCATGTCAGACATGGCTCTCTAATAACCTAACCATTAAGAGCATCATAATAATTACTTTGGTATGGTTCAATATTCAAACCCCTGTTCACGCACAAGATGTAAAATACACAAAACCATCTTGGTGGTTTGGTGTAGCAGGTGGCGCCAATTTTAATTTCTATCGCGGTTCAACGAATCAATTGAATTTAGATTTAACACCTCCAGCAACTTTTCATGATGGTAAAGGTATTGGGCTATTTATTGCGCCGCTTATAGAATATCACCGTGCTGACTCAAGATTGGGTTTTATGCTACAAGCGGGATATGACAATCGCAAAGGCAAGTTCGATCAAGTAACTACAGCTTGTGACTGTCCGGCTGACTTATCTGCTAATATTAGCTATCTTACGATAGAACCTAGCTTGCGTTTTGCTCCATTCAAATCAAATTTCTATTTGTTTGGCGGTCCAAGATTTGCTTTTATCAGAGACCAATCCTTTACTTACCAACTCGGAATTAACCCTGCCTATCCTACTCAAGCGGTTAGTCCTGAAGTGAAAGGGGATTTTAGCGAAGTCAACAAATCTATTATTTCAATGCAAATTGGAGCTGGATTTGATATTCCGCTATCTTCTCAGAATCACAAAACACAATTTGTTCTTTCCCCTTTTGCCTCATTTCACCCCTACTTTGGACAGAATCCACGTTCTATAGAAACATTAAATATAACGACCATCAGAGCTGGTGTTGCTCTTAAATTTGGCCAAGGTCATCTTATTCAAAAACCTGAGGAAGTTGCTGTTGTTCCAATACCTGATCCCGAAGTTCAGTTTTCTGCCAATGCTCCCGCTAATGTTCCTACTAAACGCCGTGTAAGAGAAGTTTTCCCACTTCGAAATTATGTGTTTTTCAATATTGGCTCAACCGAAATTCCAAATCGTTACAAATTACTTAAAAAAGAAGAAGTAAAAGATTTCAGAGAAGATCAACTGGAAATGGTGACACCTATAAACCAATCTGGTCGTTCAGAAAGACAGATGAATGTGTATTATAATGTCATCAATATTCTTGGAGATAGGATGATAAAAAATCCTTCAACAACAATCGTCTTAGTAGGTTCTTCAGAAAAAGGTCCAAAAGATGGTAAAGAAATGGCGCAAACAATGAAATTATATTTGGTAAATACATTCGACATTAATCCTTCAAGAATTAGAACCAAAGGGCAGTTTAAACCAGATATTCCATCTGAAAAAATGGGTGGCGTTCGTGAACTCGATCTACTTCGCGAAGGCGACCGAAGAGTTTCTATAGAAAGTAGTTCTCCTGTATTATTGTTAGAATTTAAAAGTGGTTCAGCTCCGGTAAATCCATCAGAAACTTTGGTTTTACAAGAAGCTCCTTTAGATAGTTATGTAACATTTGACGCAAAAGGATCCAACGAAGCTTTCTCAGCCTGGTCGATTCAAGTTGTAGATGAATCAGGAAAAATGCAAGCTTTTGGACCTTATACGCAAGAAAGCGCAAGCTTATCCGGACAAGCAATTTTAGGAACTCGTCCTGAAGGAGATTTTAAAATAACAATGATAGGACAAACAAAAAGCGGAAAAACGGTAACCAAAGAAACAAACGCACATGTGGTGCTTTGGACTCCAGCCAAAATAGATGAAGGTTTACGATACAGTATTATATTCGAATTCAACGAATCTAAAGCAATCTCGATTTACGAAAAATACCTGACAGATGTTGTGGTTCCAAAAATCCCAGCAAACGGAACTGTAATTATTCATGGTCATGCTGATATAATTGGTGATGATGCCTATAATCTGAAATTGTCTGTAGCTCGTGCAAATGATGTAAAAAACATCATAGAAAGTGCTTTGATAAAATCAGGTAGAACCGATGTTAAATTTGAAGTAAACGGTTATGGTGAGGATATAAACCATTCCCCTTTTAAAAATGAATTTCCTGAGGAACGCGCTTATAACCGTACCGTGATTATTGACATTTTCAACAATGGCATATAAATCATCCTAAAATTTAACCTTATAATTTTAGAAAAAGGACAGGATTCAAAACCTTGTCCTTTTTTGCTTTTAGGGTTGAGAACTTTCTAAATGTGTGAATTTTGTAAATAGTAGCACTAAATGTGTAACATATTAAGCCTAGTAATTTTTGACCTTTACATTATAAATTTAACATTTAAAATAAAAACCAATATGAAAAAATTACCCCTTTATTTAATGATGATGGTGTTGTCATTAAGTATTATTCCGTCAACAATTAGTGCAGCCGAAAAAAATCCAACTGCAATAGCAGCCGATACTAAAGAAGTACCTGCAGAAGTTAAAATAATGTTGAACCGTTTAGACGAAATAAAAGCAATGGACAAATCGTCTATGAATTTTTCAGAAAAAAAAGCACTTCGTAAAGAAGTCCGCGCCATTAATGCTAATTTAAGAGCCTCACATAATGGTATTTATATATCTGTAGGTGCAGTTATTATCATCCTTTTACTTATTCTTATTTTATAAAATAAGTATCCTTCAAAAAAATAATATTAATTAAAATAAAAACAAATGAAGACATTAAAATTGATTACGCTAGGAATAGTGATGCTTTTTGCAACAAATTCAATTCATGCACAAATTTCAGTAAATTTACATTTAGGCACAGCTCCATCATGGGGTCCAGCTGGTTATGACTCAGCAAATTATTATTATTTACCTGACATTGAGGCCTATTATGACATTAGAGAATCTCAATTTATTTATTTAAATAAAGGAACCTGGATACGATCAAAATCCTTACCAAGACAATATAGAAACTACGACTTAAATAGTGGCTATAAAGTTGTACTAAATGATTACCATGGTTCAAGACCATACACAAATTTCAGAAGCAATAGAGTACAATATCATAAAGGTTACCAAGGTAGTCCGCAAAGAACAATAGGAAATAATAGAGCCGAACATGGAAATAATGATAACCGTGGAAATAATGGCGATAGAGGTGGTAGAGGAAACAATGGACGTGGAAACGATAAACATTAATTCCTAACCCTTCTTAAAGAAAGGAATTATTTGTTAAACATTTATAAATTCAAAACGAGGCTGTCTTATTTAGACGGCCTCGTTTACATGAAATATAGTTGACAATACTTATTCTTTTACAATATCTAAAACCAATAACAAAAAAAGATATTTCCCGATAAACATTTTGAAAAAAAATAAAATCCACTCCCATTTAAATCCCTATTTTTGTTCCTACAAAAAACATAACACACCAATTTTATGCTAATTATAGGAATTGCAGGCGGAACAGGTTCAGGAAAAACAACCGTAGTTCATCAAATAATGAACGAGTTACCCCATACCGAAGTTGGAATTATAGCACAAGATTCCTATTACAAACAGTCGCAAAATACAAGCTACGAAGAGCGATCAAAAACAAATTTTGACCATCCACGAGCCATCGATTTTGAATTATTGGTTGCACATCTCAAAGATCTAAAAGCCGGAAAAACAATCAATCAGCCCGTATATTCCTTTGCAACACACAACAGAACTGACGATGTTATAGTAACACATCCTCGAAAAGTGATGATTGTCGAAGGAATTCTTATCCTTTCCAATCCGGAACTTCGCGATTTATTCGACATAAAAATATTCGTTCACGCCGATTCTGACGAACGATTAATCCGCCGATTAAAACGAGATATAGCCGAGCGTGGCCGTGATATGGAAGAAGTTTTAACCCGTTATCAAACTACCTTAAAACCCATGCACCAGCAATTCATCGAATCCACAAAAGCATTTGCCGACATCATTATTCCAAACGACAAATTCAATACCGTTGCCATCGATGTAGTTCGTGCCGTAATAAATCAGCGAATTCTATAAATTTATTGTAATTTTGCTGTAAATTAAATATAGTTTAACAATACAATTGCGAACAATAGAGTAATTTGAAGCTATTTGCTTCGTCAGTTCGCTTTGCTCGTGTCCTGCTGTCCGTTATATCTTTTGTTCTGAAAACCAGAACAAAAGGTAATTGCGAGAGCAATTGGACTATCAAGGCTAAAAAACACAGAATTAAAAAATGACTAATTCGTATAAAGATAAATCTTGGTTCAAATTTTTAAGCAACAAATACGTATGGGTATTGTTGTTTTTCTCTGCTTGGATGATTTTCTTGGATAACTATTCGTATTTCGATCATCGTATTTTAGACAAACAAATCAACGAACTTGAAGCCAACAAAAAATACTATCAAGACGAAATCAAGAAAGACCAACAAAACATCAAACAACTCAAAAATCCGGAGCAAATAGAAAAATATGCCAGAGAAAAATACTATATGAAGAAAGATAGTGAAGACATATATATCATCGAATTTCAAGGAGATACCATTGAAAAAGATGTTAGTAAATAAATTATTTTAAATCAATATCACAAACTTAAACCAAACATTAATCCTGAAACCAGTAAATGAAAAATCTATTTGATGATTTTAATCCCATTTCCTCCAAACAATGGAAACAAAAAATCCAGTTTGAACTCAATGGCGCCGATTACAATGAAACCGTAGTTTGGAACTCGCCTGAAGACATCATGGTAAAACCTTTTTACCACAAAGATGAATTCGAAGGAGTTGCACCAATCAACACAAAGGCAAGCGAATTTAGCATTTGCCAAAACATCTTTGTTCATGATCTCGAAAAAACAATTATTAGAGCCAATGACAGTATCAATCGCGGTGCCGAAAGCATTCGTTTTACAATTGAAGACGAAAATACCGATGTTACAAAACTTTTGGAAAGTCTTCCTTTAGAAAAAATATCCATTTACTTTCATTTGACATTCATTTCAATCGATTTCGTAAAAAAAATTGAGGCAATTGCCAAGAAAGAAAACGCTACAATTTTCTGCAATCTAGATCCAATTGGACAATTAGCCAAAGACGGAAACTGGTTTGTAACCAAAGAAAAAAACAACTTCGAAACCCTGAATTTAATTTCAGAAGCCACCGAAAACCTTTCGATTATTAGCATTGACAGCGGCGTGTATCAAAATGCCGGAGCCAATATGGTACAGCAAATTGCCTATAGTTTAGGTCAAGCCAATGAATATTTCAACAAGATTACGACTATCAAAAAACCTATCGTTTTTGAAGTTTCTGTTGGAACCAATTACTTTTTCGAAATCGCAAAACTTCGCGCTTTACGTCAACTTTTTAATCTGATTGCTAAAGAATACAATCCTAATTTAGAATGTCATTTACTGGTTTCGCCTACAAAACGCAACAAAACACTTTACGATTATAACGTAAATATGCTTCGTACCACAACCGAATGTATGAGCGCTATTCTTGGAGGTGCCGATGCTATTGCTAATTTGCCATATGATGCTTTATACCACAAAGACAATGAATTTGGGGATAGAATTGCCCGAAATCAATTGTTAATTCTTAAACATGAAAGCTATTTTGACAAAGTCAATAATCCGGCTGACGGAAGTTATTACATCGAAAGTTTGACACATCAATTAGCCGAAAAAGCTTTAAATTTATTTAAGGATATCGAAGCTAATGGTGGTTTTTTGAAGCAACTGAACGACGGAATTATCAAAAGAAAAATTCAGGAAAGCGCTGATAAAGAACAAGAATTATTCGACGCTGGAAAAGAAATCCTTTTGGGAACCAACAAATATCCTAACAAAAATGACCGAATGAAAGATGATTTAGAATTATATCCTTTCGTTAAGATTAAACCAAGAAAAACCTTGATTACACCAATAATCGAAAAACGATTGGCCGAACAAGTGGAATACGACAGAATTAAAGCCGAAAAATAATTAAACCCCAATAAGATGAAAATCATTCTTTATTTATTGCTATTTTTTATTTCACATACCGTTTTTTCACAACAAAAAGCTATTGAAATTACTAACATTAAAACAGGGAAAGTGAAGTTTTTTCAAGAAAATCAACGAGTAAAAATAAGAACATTGGATGGTAAAAAATATGTTGGAAATCTAAAATTTTCGGACAGTTTAACCCTTACAATCAAAAATCAATCTATAAAAATTGACAGCATAAAAAGTATAAAAAAACAACCAAAAGTCTTGGCAACAGTCAAAACAGTCGTCTTTGTCGCAGGACTTTCGGTTGTAGCAAGTTCCTTAATTGTCGCCTCAGGTGGCGGAAATGCTGCTTTTTTACTCTTTACAGTTGGTTCAGGTGTAACCATCAGCGCGGGACTTCTTGAAAGAATAAATGCCAATAATTCGGATAATAAATGGACTTTTAAAATAATAGAAAAGTAATGCGAAAAAATTTACAGCATATCACTTTAGATAGCAAAAAGTCTAAAGCCGAAAGCCAAAAGCCGTCGACCGATACCTTCCTCACGGCTGAGGGAATTTCAATAAAAAAAACCTATTCCGAACAAGATATCGAAAAGCTCGAACATCTTGATTTTGGAGCTGGCTTTGCGCCAAATTTACGCGGACCGTACGCCACAATGTATGTTCGCCGTCCTTGGACAATTCGTCAATATGCAGGATTTTCGACCGCCGAAGAAAGCAACGCTTTTTACAGACGAAACCTTGCCGCAGGACAAAAAGGACTTTCAATAGCCTTTGATTTGCCTACACATCGCGGTTACGATTCGGATCATGAGCGTGTAGTTGGCGATGTCGGAAAAGCAGGTGTTGCCATTGATTCTGTCGAAGATATGAAAGTATTATTCGACCAGATTCCACTTGGCGAAATGTCAGTTTCAATGACTATGAATGGTGCTGTTTTACCTATTATGGCTTTTTATATCGTAGCTGCCGAAGAACAAGGAGTACAACCAGTACAACTTTCGGGAACGATACAAAATGATATTTTGAAGGAATTTATGGTTCGAAATACCTACATCTATCCGCCAACGCCTTCGATGAAAATCATTGCCGATATTTTCGAATTTACGAGCAAGAAAATGCCGAAATTCAATTCGATTTCGATTTCAGGATATCACATGCAAGAAGCGGGAGCTACCGCCGATATTGAGTTGGCTTACACACTTGCCGATGGTTTGGAATACATTCGAACTGGACTATCAACAGGAATGAAAATCGATGAGTTTGCTCCTCGCCTATCGTTTTTCTGGGCCATTGGAATGAACCATTTTATGGAAATCGCAAAAATGCGTGCCGGACGAATGATTTGGGCAAAATTAGTCAAACAATTCAACCCAAAAGATGATAAATCATTGGCTTTAAGAACCCACTGTCAAACATCGGGTTGGAGTTTAACCATGCAAGATCCTTTTAATAACGTGGCGCGAACAACCGTTGAAGGTTTAGCGGCAGCCTTGGGTGGAACACAATCTTTACACACTAACGCACTCGATGAAGCGATTGCATTGCCAACGGATTTCTCTGCTAGAATTGCCAGAAATACACAAATCTATTTACAGGAAGAAACTAAAATCACGAAAACGGTAGATCCTTGGGCAGGAAGTTTTTATGTAGAAAGTTTGACCAATGAAATTGCTCAAAACGCTTGGAAACTAATCGAAGAAGTGGAAGAATTAGGCGGAATGACCAAAGCCATTGAATCTGGAATCCCAAAACTACGTATCGAAGAAGCCGCTGCCAGAAAACAAGCGCGAATTGATAGCAACCAGGATATTATTGTTGGGGTAAACCAATACCGTTTAGAAAAAGAAGATCCGTTGCAAATTTTGGATGTGGATAACCAAATGGTGCGCAAGCAACAACTGGAATTATTAGACCAAATTAAAGCAAGCAGAAATGCTAAAGAAGTACAAATTTCACTCGAAAAATTAACTCTTTGTGCTCAAACTGGCGAAGGTAATTTACTGGAATTAGCCGTTGACGCCGCAAGAAATCGCGCGACTCTTGGCGAGATCAGTATGGCATTGGAAACTGTTTTCGGAAGATACAAAGCACAAATAAAATCCTTTAGCGGCGTGTATAGCAAAGAAATAAAAGACGACAAAAGCTTTGAAAAAGCAAAACAACTAGCCGACGAATTCGCCAAAAAAGAAGGTCGTCGCCCTAGAATTATGATTGCCAAAATGGGGCAAGATGGTCACGATCGTGGTGCCAAAGTGGTTGCCACAGGTTATGCTGATCTTGGTTTTGATGTGGATATAGGGCCGCTGTTTCAAACACCAGCCGAAGCTGCCAAACAAGCCGTAGAAAACGACGTACATATTCTTGGTGTTTCTTCGCTTGCTGCAGGTCATAAAACTTTGGTTCCGCAAGTGATTGAGGAACTCAAAAAATACGGTCGCGAAGATATTATGGTTATCGTTGGTGGAGTAATTCCTGCCCAAGATTATCAATTTTTGTTCGATGCCGGAGCGGTTGCTGTTTTTGGTCCTGGAACAAAAATTAGTGAAGCTGCAATAAGTATTTTGGAGATATTACTAAATTAGTATAAACATATCACACCTGACAAGTTTTAAAAACCTGTCAGGTGTAGTTAACTAACAAATTGCATGCAAAACATACTACCACTTGAAAATGGAAAATATTATCATATATACAATCGTGGTATAAACAGTGATATTCTTTTTAAAGAAAATGGTAATTACGAATATTTTCTAAAATTGTATGACTTACATATTGAGCCAATTGCAGAAACGTATGCATGGTGCTTAATGAAAAACCACTTTCACTTTTTGATACGGATCAAAGACTTTGGAGAAATAGAAACAGAAAACAAAATTCTACCTTCTCAATCTTTTTCCAATCTTTTTAATGCCTATACAAAAGCATTCAACAAAAAATACAATCGACATGGTGCTCTTTTTGAAAGGCCTTTTCGAAGAAAATCAATTGAAAATCAAAATTATTTTCAAAATGTCATTGCCTACATTCATAATAATCCTGTTCACCATAATATTTGTGAGGATCCTATAAATTATCCCTGAAGTTCCTATATAACTTGCCTTTCTCATAAACCTACAAAACTTAGACGTAAAGAAGTAATTGAAATGTTTGATGATATTGAAAATTTCAAATATATTCATCAATTAAAAAGTAATGAATTACCAATAGATTCCCTTTTCTAACTCAATACACCTGACAGGTTTTAAAAACCTGTCAGGTGTATTGAGTTCAGTATATCAAAATCAAATTATGAGCAAACTCCCCAACGTAACCACCAGCATTTTTGCTACAATGACTAAAATAGCAACGGAAAACAATGCCATAAACCTTGCGCAGGGATTTCCAAATTTTAATTTGGATGAAAAACTAGCTAATATCGTTGCCGAAGTAGTTAAAAAAGACGTGCATCAATACCTGCCAATAGCTGGTTATCCGCCACTTTTGAACAAAATTGCTAAACTAATTCTAGATTCCTATCAGCGAAAAGTTGAACCCGAAACCGAAATTTTAGTCACAACTGGAGCTACTCAAGCGCTTTTTACAAGCATTTTGGCGTTGATAAAAAAAGACGATGAAGTTATTATTTTGGATCCAAGTTTTGATAATTACGAAGCACCGACTTTATTGTGCAATGCCAAAGCCATTCGGGTGGAATTAAACGACGATTATTCACCCAATTGGGAGCGAATTGAAAGCGTTATTACCAATAAAACCAGAATGTTAATCATCAATAGTCCGCACAATCCCACTGGAAAAGTTTGGAAAGAAAATGATTTTTTAGCTTTGGAAAACTTGCTCGAAAAATACCCAAATATCCTATTGATGTCTGATGAAGTGTATGAATTTATTGCTTTTGAAGAAAAGCATATTTCGATACATTCCAGAAAAAAATTAGTCGATCGAAGCATTGTTATTTCTTCTTTTGGAAAATCTTTCCATATAACGGGCTGGAGAATTGGCTATCTCGTGGCACCGGAATATTTGACCATGGAAATCAAAAAAGTGCATCAGTACTTGGTTTTTAGCGTGAATAGTCTCGCTCAAGCTGCCATAAGTGAGTATTTAGATGTAGCGTCGGTGAAGGAGCTTGGAAAATTCTATCAGGAAAAAAGAGATTATTTTAGGAAATTGCTCCAAAACAGCCGATTCGAATTGATGCCTTGCGAGGGAACTTATTTTCAAGTGGTTTCGTATGCTTCGATTTCTGATGAAAATGACTTGGATTTTTGCAGGCGTTTAGCAGTTGAATATGGTGTGGCTGCAATTCCTATTTCTGCATTTTATGCCGATGGGAAAGACTCAAAACTGATTCGATTTTGCTTTGCAAAAGATGATAGAACATTGGAAGAAGCCGCTAAAAGATTGTGTAGGGTTTGATGATTTGTAAATAATTATTTATATTTTTGAAGAGGAATAAAGTATGTGGTTTATCTTGCCTATCTACTCAAAAAGAATAGCTTTAGATAGTTTTGACAAACAAATATACTAATTTTGGACTATTCAAAGCTTACACTGTGGATTACAACAATTCAGAAATAACTTCAAAGATATAATGGTATCAAAATTTGAATATTTAATCAGGGATTTGCTAATTTTGTCATCTGAAAAAGAAGACCAAATAAACTTAATTGGAAACGGGAATGTTGGAACTGAAATGCTAATAAATTTTGGCCTTTCAAATCAAAACCTAGCTCAACTCGCCAACCAAAAGGTTATTAATGACATACAAAAAGCCGCATTAGAAGATTTCCAATTTGACATAGACTATAATCTAAACTTGGATGGCAATCTAGAATCAGATGAATGGAAAAAAACTAGAGAAAAGGCAAAAGACATTTTAAAA
>CANBWX010000020.1 GCA_947373225.1 Flavobacteriaceae bacterium
CCAATATTTAGCACTTAGCCCAGTGTTGTGGTTTGATTAAAGATTAGAAAACACGATATTTGCTTCAATTCTAGTAAGGAAATATTCATTGTTGTGGTTTGATTAAAGATTAGAAAACACGATATTAGTTGGCTTGTTACCTTCTAATAATCAAGAAATTAAAGTAAAATATCGTAAAATAAAATGCTTCTTTTTTGGATTGATACCCCAAGATTGGAGCATTTTTCTATTCCTAAAACAATTCCAATTGTGTCGGAGCATCTACAGCATCTTGTTTGGCTTTGCCCAGATAATTAATAATCATCCCAAATTGCTTGTCGGTTATTCGTAAAACACTGACTTTTCCTAAAGGAGGAACGAGTTTATGAATCCGTTTTTCGTGTACATCCGCACTTTCGCCACTGGCGCAATGGCGAATATAAACCGAAAATTGCATCATGCTAAATCCGTCTTTAAGAATGTTATTCCGAAATTGGGAAGCATTTCGCCTATCTTTTTTGGTCTCCGTTGGCAAATCGAAAAACACAAACAACCACATTATTCGGTAGGCGTTAAGTTCCATAATTTTGGGTATTTAATTTTCTTCCTTTTTCCCATGAAGCACTGTTGCAAGGAACTTGCTGTTTTTTGTAAAGCGACCATCAACGGACTTTTTTCGTCTTCGAAATAAACGGTTCTGGTGAGTACTTGCAAAAGTTCGGATTTGATTTTAGTATTCAATTCCTGTTCGTCATAGTTTTGCATGATTTCGAAAACTTTTTCATCTACAAGTGGTCGAAAGGGCTCCATAATATCATCGGCTAGGGCAAAGGCATTGTATTTGCTTTTGTGGTGAATTCCTAGTGTGTTTAGTAAACCGCTTCCGGATAATGCTCTTGCGGTTGCGGCTCGAAGAATAGCATAGCCATAATTGAGAAAATTATTGGGATAATCGCCAAAGCGTTCTCGCTTGAAATCATGTTCAAAAAATGATTTCCAATATTGTTGAGCGGCAACGCCTTCCATGTTTGTTGTGTCACCACTTAGTACTTTACTTGCTAAGAAATTGAGTGAATTGCTTTTGGATGTAATTCGTTGCAATAACAATCCTTGATTGGTAATTTTCTCGACAATTGTTTGTTGCCATAATTGTTTTTTTAGTGGGGCTGAAGCTTCAATTTGGTTTCTAAAAACTTCTTGTTGAATATGGTGGCTGTTGAGGTTCAGAAACATTCCGTTTGGCATGTGGTTTTTAGAACAAATAATTACCGAAGTATTACTCTCTACTAATAAATTCATGGCGGGCAAACTAATGTAAATTTCTTGATGATCTAGAACTAAAAAACCAATATCTTCGACGGGAATAGTACTTTCTCGAATTTCGGATTTTATGACTAATTGTAGATTTTTGGCGGTTATAGCTGTTTTATTTTCTATGAGAATAGATTTTTTTATCATAATAGTAGACTTTATTAAAGTCTAAATTACTTATAAATAAATTGGTATGTTTACGGGAAACCATATTCTTTCATTATTGTGGTTTGCGTGAAGGATAGAAGTGGAAATCCTCCCGATTTTTTTCGGGAGATTGAAACGAATAGCCTGACCGAAGGGCACGCCAAAAAAAATATCAGAATACTTTCAAAAACATTTGGAACAAAAAAAGTCCCACCGAAGCGGGACTAAAGATTTTCATCTAGGACTAGCCTTATTGTGATAAGATTAAAGATTAGAAAAGGATGCAAAGTAATTGGCACACGCAAAATCAATATTATCTTTTTTGTAAATACTGATTTTGAATGCAGTTGTTTTTAATTTGTAAATTGAAAACTAGCTTCCAGATTTTCATCAGAATTTGTTCCTACAAAAACCTTAAAATCTCCAGGTTCAGTTTCCCATTTGTTATTTGCTGTGTAAAAATCGGTTGTTTTTTCATCGATTGTAAAAGTTACTATTTTAGTTTCTGATGGTTGTAATTCGATCATCTCAAAACCTTTAAGTTCTTTTACAGGACGTGTAATACTGCCAATCATATCCCTAGTATATAATTGAACTACTTCTTTTCCGGTGACTTTTCCGATGTTTTTAACATTTACACTAACTTCTATTTTTCCGTTTTTAGAAAATGAATTACTACTTAATTTCAAATTTGAATAGGTAAATTTCGAATAACTTAATCCATAACCAAAAGGGTATAAAGGCGTTCTTTTCTCGTCTATATAATGGGACCAAAATACACTTTCTGGTTCATTCATAATAGGTCTTCCCGTATTTTTATAATTGTAATATATAGGTTCTTGTCCTACGTTTCTAGGGAAAGTCATGGGTAATTTCCCACTAGGATTATAATCTCCATATAAAACTTGGGCGATTGCATTACCACTTTGCGTTCCTAGTTGCCAAGCTTCAACTATTGCTGGAATATTCTCGGCAGCCCAAGGTATTGCTAGCGGACGCCCATTATTTAAAACCAAAACAATATTTGGATTTACTTTGAAAACAGCTTCTAATAATTCTTCTTGTACACCTGGTAAACCTAAATCGGCACGGCTTCGTCCTTCTCCAGATTGCAATCCGTGTTCGCCAAGAACCATTATGACTACATCGGATTTTTTTGCTAGTGCAATAGCTTCATCAAAACCACTTTTGTCGGTGGTGTTAATTTTTGTTTCCCATATAAATTGTGTTCTACCAATGGCTACATCAGCTCCTTTTACAAAACTGACATTATTTTGGGTATATTTTGCTAGACCTTCTACAACAGAAACAGCTGTATTTTCATCGGCTGCGATGCGCCAACTTCCTAATGGACTGGTTTTGTCGTTTGCTAATGCGCCAATTAATGCTATTTTTTGACCTGATTTTTTTAAAGGAAGTAGCTCTTTTTCATTTTTTAGTAATACAATTGATTTTTTGGCCATATCTAATACTCCTTCTTGAAATTCTGCTTTTCCAACTGTTGCAGCTTCTCGGGTTTCGTCACAATATTTATAAGGATTTTCGAATAATCCAAGTTCAAATTTCACTTTCAAAATTCTACGAACCGCATCATCTATTAATGATTCTTTGACTTTTCCTTCTTTGACCAATGTAGGCAAATGTTCGACATAAGCAGACGATTCCATATCCATATCGGAGCCTGCATTAAGTGCAATTTCAGCAGCTTGTTTGCTGTCTTTTGCATAACCGTGTGAAATCATTTCGTTGATAGAACCCCAATCTGAAACTACAAAACCGTCAAATTTCCAATCTCCTTTTAATATTTTGCGTTGTAAATAAGCATTTCCTGTTGCTGGAATTCCATTTAATTCGTTAAATGAATTCATAAAAGTCCTAACTCCAGCATCAACCGATGCTTTGAATGGTGGAAAAATGGTATTTTGTAAGGTAGATTCGCTTACATCAACGGTATTATAATCTCTTCCTGACTCTGCAAAAGCATAGCCTGCAAAGTGTTTGGCGCAAGCCAGAATATTTTTATAGGAAGATAAATCACCCTGAAAACCTTGAATTCGCGCTACAGCAATTTTGCTGCCTAAATAGGGATCTTCTCCGGCACCTTCCATGACGCGTCCCCATCTTGCATCGCGTGACACATCAATCATAGGGGCAAATGTCCAATTGATTCCTACCGAAGCTGCTTCTTCGGCAGCAATTGCGGCTGATTTTTTTATTGCTTCTAAATCCCAACTTGCAGATTCGGCTAATGGAATTGGGCTTATAGTTTTAAAACCATGAATAACATCGAAACCAAAAATAAGAGGAATTCCTAATCGGGTTTGTTCTACGGCTATTTTTTGTAAAGCTTTTACATTCGTAACACCTTTTATATTGATCATAGAACCGACTAAACCTTTTTTGAGATTTTCATATTTTTTTGCAGCTTGACCTTCTTTTGGACTTGGTCCAGTTACTTCCCAAAAACCATTGTATTGGTTTAGTTGACCTACTTTTTCATCCAAAGTCATTAATTTTAGAACAGAATCAACTTTGGTATCTATTGATGTTTTTGTTTTTTTTGACGAAATTAAAGGTTTAGTAGGGGTACAACTTAGTATTAAAACAGAAGCGATTACGATGACATATTTTGTTTTTGTAAAATTCATATTGGGGAATTTATTTGATTTTTAATGATTTGTTATTGATAGACAATTCTCCTTTTTATGGTTTAGTTTTTATATCGTTTAACAAATAGCTTTGGTTTTTTTACTTCAATTGTGTACTCTTAAATACTTACTTATATACTCTCACGTAGTCAATAGTCATTGTTTGAGGGAAAGGTGTTAAAGAACTAGGGTTACCCACAAAATTACCGCCAACCGCTACATTCAAGATTAAAAAGAAAGGATTGTCATAAACCCATTGTCCTTTAGTCTCTACTTCAGATTTTTGAATTCTTTTGAATAAGTAGTCGTCAACGAAAAAATCGATCTTAGTTTCATCCCATTCTACAGCAAAAAGATGAAATTGATTATCGTATCGACTGTTAATTAAGCCATTTGTAGCTGAAATACCATTGGTACCCGAATAGCCTGGTCCGTGAATTGTACTTTGAATTATATTGGGTGTTTGACCTCTTAATTCCATGATGTCAATTTCGCCACAAAGCGGCCAAGTTGCAGTATCTACATTGTTGCCAAGCATCCAAAAAGCGGGCCATAATCCTTGTCCGAAAGGTGTTTTAAGTCGAGCTTCAAACCGACCGTATTTTTGTTCAAAAATTCCTTTTGTTTTGATTCTTGCAGACGTATAAGCGGCACCTTGATAACTTTCTTTGATAGCTGTAATTACTAAATTACCGTTTCCATCCATAGAAATATTTTGTGGGCGGTTCGTATAATATTCCAATTCGCTATTTCCCCAACCATTCGTACCTGTTCCTATATCATAACTCCATTTAGTAGCATCCGGTAAAACACCCGCTGCACCATTAAATTCATCACTCCATGTCATTTGCCAGTTATGGCTTGGTAGCTTTTGAGAAGTATCAGTATTGCAGCTGACAGCCATAAATAGCATCAGGATCGCAATGAATTTATCTATATGTTTTATTATTATATTGCTCATGTTTTTTTATTAAATTGTTATAAATCAATTTTCTATATTTTACTAGAAAAATAAATATTGCTATTTTGTCAAACTCTAATTATGGTAGAAGTAGACATTATCTGCATAAAAATTAGAAATATTTGTACCTGAAAAAATAACCTGAGCAAGATGTGCTCTACTCGTTAATCCAGTTAAACTAGAAAATGGAATGTCAAAACTAATCCAACTTTTAGCTACCAATTTAGGACTTGTATAGGTTAAAGTATGACTTGTATCATTACCACCACCATAGACCCCGTCTGCACCAAAATCGACAACCTGAATTGAAAAATTGGATCCAGATGCTAATGTATTTGGTATATAAAGATCGACATGCAAATACGTCATTGCAGTTGCATTAATAGTTGGTTTGCTAAATTGTATACCCACAAAATTAAAATTGGTATAGTTCAATACGGTATCTCCATTTACATTAAAATCGGCAGACTGTGTGGTTTGATAAGGTGCCCAATAACCATTATAATATTCTACAGGAACATTAGAATAGGCATTACTATAAAGCGAGATGACATTTGCGGCCAACTTGGTTGGGGTAGGAGCAGATGTAAACGCCCCAGATGATTGTATGGTAAGAGAGCCTTTTGCTGCTACCCCTGCTAATGTAGCGGTAATTACCGCAGTACCAGCTCCTACAGTTGTCACAACGCCTAGTGCGTCAACTGTTGCCACAGCTGTATTTGAAGATGAAAAAGTGAAATAATTAGGTGATGTAGTCACAGATTGATTATAGCCATTAGGCATATTAAACGACGATGCTAAACCTGCAACAGTTACAGAAACCCCATTGAATGAAATTGCAGTTGTATTTAAACCATTATTTATTGTTGGCTGTTGCGGTACAATAGTTCCTAAATTTTCAAACTTTACTTCATCTACCCAAAATGAAAATCCGTTGCCGTTTGCGTCAGGACCAGCAGAGATGTAAAACATTCCTTTCTCTATTTTTAATTTTGAGGGATCCGGTATTGGAATAATATATTTTTTCCAAACGGTACTCAATTGTAGATTATTTAATGAAGCAGGATATTTATTTTCGCCTAAATCTATACCAAAGCCCACAACACCTACAGTTTCTGTCTGTGAAGATTTAGCCCAAAAGGTTAATGCGTTATAGCTTGAAAGATCTCGTCCTACAGCTGTAAAGTAGGCTCCGCCGGCATAAGAACCTGATGGATCATTTACATTAGGTACATCATAGCGCATAGAAGCACTTGTGTTATTGTAAGCTACCGCCTTGTCTACTTGAAAGGCTGTTACGACTGTACCGCTAAAAGCGGCATATATTAAACCTGAACTGAATCCGTCAATAAAAACCTCGGGATTAGTTGAATAACTTGCAGGTTTTAAATCGTTTATGTTATTTTCGCAGCCTAAAAAAGACATCACAATTATCCATAAGGAAAGCTGTTTTGCAAAGTGTTTGTTGAAATTTATTTTCATAATTATTTTTTTAATTACCGATATTTATATTGATGTAAGTTCTAATTTCCCATTCTTGTCCATTAGAGAAACCGATTGCATCAGGATTTGGTACCAAATTCCCAATTACGTCTAACATTTGAGTAGGATTATATCGTGGTGAATATTTATCAAGCGAACGCCATGTTCCACGAATACCTATACGTGTATTTGGAAGAATAAACCAATCCGGTTTACCTATTTCAGTTGAAATATCTGCCATTAATTGTAAAGGATAGGTTAGGTTAAAATCACGATGATAATCATAAGGTCCCCAATCATTTACTTTTACAGAAGAGGTCAATTTAACTTTTTTATAAATCAAACGTAAATCCATTCCATAACGATTTATAGTTCGTGCATCGCTACCATTAGCTTGAGCTTCACCAGCATATACATTCGTAATAAAACCGAAATCAGGATTTAGTTTAGAAACTATACGAGCTTTTGATTCCCAAAGATCTTTGGCAGGAGCCGCTCCGGGAAAGGCGAAAGTATTTCTTCCATCTGCTAAAATACCAATTGCAGCATCTTGTGTAGTTGGCAAATGGCGATAAACAAAACCAGCGCTAACAGCGAATTTAGCATCTTCGGTACGGTCATTGTCCCAATCATACATCCAAGTTCCAGGAGTAGGGTCGAAGGTTAGTAATAATTCACCTGCAACTTGCTCTCTATTGGCTCTTACTACAAATGGGTCATCAAGAATATTTCTGGGTCTTCCGGGTGCAGGAGCGTCAGTTGTCATAGGACCTTCTATAGGTTTTTGCCATAAGAAATTAGGAGCTATTTGAAATTTACCTACGTTATAAGCAATTCCGCTTAAGAAATTGTATTGATTTCCGCTACCGCTATCTTTTAGAGTCCAACCGGTAAAAGTTTGAGTATTATCGGCACCACCGTTTGCGACTAAGCCCATAGCTGCAGATTGTGCATACCATTTAAATTTTCCGCCAGTATAAGTAATCTTTGCTTTACCTCCCCAATTGTCTTTTGTTCCAATTTGGTTTTGATATACTTGATAATTTCCTGGAGTTCCTCTTTCAACTTGGTAGGTTCTTCCATTTAGTGGTTGTCCTCCCCAAAGTCCTCCAATGTCAAATCCAAAATTTCCAATTTTTCTATTGATGTCAAGCGTAAATCTGCGAGTTTTTGGTTGAGGTATAGCAAATGAACTCACAGTATTGGCTTGTTTATCTATATCATCATGAAAAAGTCCTGTTAGATTAAATCCGTTTATTTTTTTAGAATATTTAACTAATACTGCTGGGTTAGCTCCCCACCATAGTTGAGGACCAAAAGCTACTTTTAAGCCACTAAGTCCTTTTTTTCCTTCTACTTCAAAACCAGCAGGAGCAGCACCATTATAAATATCTATATTAGGTCCATAATTTGCTTCAGGATATAATCCGAAGAAATCTCCTTCATAACCCCAATGATAGTGTCCAGTGCGATAAAAACCATTTAGGTTAAAGTATTTTTGATTCCAAGTATAACTAGCTCTATATACCTGAACTCGATTAATAGATTGTAAGCTTTGGTTACCATTATCACTTTTTACAACAACTGGACGCCCACGGTTTTCATAGAAAATTTCATCTATAGGATTTTGAGCAACATTTCCTAAAATATTGAATTCGATGTTTGCTTTTACTTTAGAACTTGGGTTAGCTTCAACGCCAATATAATAAGATTCCATCTGGTCAAAACCTAACTTGTTTGGATATTGAGCGCTATTTGCTGCGACTGTTTTAGGTGTAGTTATTAAACTTCCGCCAGTATTGAAAGTTGTAAAATCGGCTTGTAATCTACTAAATCTAATTTTTTCGCTTTTTTTGCTTTCTAGTGCTGCTTTATCTCCTCTCGCTCTTAATGTTGCATCCAATATTTGAATGTCATCAAAAAGTTTATTAATTGTATTCAAAGAACTCCCGCTAGCATATGGGTTAATTTGATGTACTTGTTTTAAAACATAATAGGCAGAACGAGGATATAATTCATATAATCCTTTTTCATTGGATGGTCCTTTGGCACAAATTCCAAACCATTCTTCATTCATGTTGTTTTCTCCTTTTACAAAATCTCTGGTATAGCCACCATTAGCCCATGAAGCATTTGTATCATGAATATCTAAATTGATGGTTTGACCATATTTCCACCATCCATCGCTGAATTGAAAAGTAAATCCTCCAATAGCGTTTTGAGCTTTTCCTAATCCAGCCGTATTTTGATAAATTTCTTTCCAATCATTTAATAAGTAGTAGGATTGTGACTTTTGATCTTCCTCATTACTAATCGAATTAAATGCGTCTGCTCCAAATTCTGTAAATAAAACAGGTTTTCCGTATTCTTTTTTCACACGTTCAAAAAGATCTCCAAACGAAGCACCTCTATATACATTCGATCCGAAAATATCAATATCTTGACATTCTTTGGCAATTATATTTAAAAATAGTAAATCACCATTACAAATTGCAATTGGATGAGAACCGTCTATTTTTTTCATAGAAAGGGCCGCGTCATTAAATAACTTATACATCGGATAAGCCCGTTTTGTAGCTTTTCTATCTTCTACAGGGATGTTTTCTGTTTCGGCTCCATCCCAAAATAACCCGTAGTCATTTTCATTACCTAACAAAAATAATAACAAGCCTTTAGTATCTTTATATTCTTCGGCTATTTGTGTTACTTCTTTAAGAAGCAAATCATGAACTCGAGGATCAGAATATTCAGTATTGGGCAACCAAGTACCGTTTATTGTCAACCCGTATCGACCAAAAGTATGGTTAAGCATGGTGTAGATGCCGTAATTTGCATAGATATATTCAATCCATTTTTTTGGTATTCCGGAGTAAACTCTAATCGTATTTACGCCCATATTTTTAAGCAAAGGCATTTCATTGTCTAAAGCTTCCTTTATTATAGCATCAGGTTGAGTCCATAAACTATACATGAAATTTTTCCCTATAGGATAGTAATCCCAATTCACTCCATTAACAATAAAATCTTTTCCATTAACAACAAGTTTTGTTCCCTCGTTATTCTTTTCTATAGACACTTTGTCTGCTTGCGCATAAATGGTGGAAGAAAAGCACCAAAAGATTAGTAATAAAATAATTTTTCTCATAGGATATGTTTGATTTTAGAGTTTAATAATAATTGGTAAATTAATGGTTAGAAAAAATAGTTGATATTCAATTCGTGTTCTTTTATTTTAAACTTTTGTTAAAATTGAAATATAAAAATAAGGCTATTAATTATAATAAAAATTAAAACACAATCTATAAAAAACATACAATGTTAAATAAATGCCAACTTGTATTGTAATAATGGTGAAAGCTTATAAACACTGATGTGTTAGTGATTTTAGTTTGTTTGAATAAAACAAAAAAACCACAACAAATACTTAATGTTGTGGTAATGTATGGTTTTTGGTATTGTTTAAGATTGTAGCTATATAGCCAAAATGTATTCTACTAAACCTTGTTCGTGGGGTAAATCGATTTTTTTACGCAAACGATATCTTTTTATTTCTACACTTCGTACAGAAATGTTGAGCAAAGGTGCAATTTCTTTAGAAGAAAGGTTCAATCTCAGGTAGGCACACAATTTCAAATCATTTGGTGTTAATGATGGATGTGCCTGTTTTATTTTTTTCAAAAAGTCTTTATCGGTATTGTCAAAAGCTTCTTGAAAAACGCTCCAGGAATCATCTTTCGAAATGTTTTTATTGATTGTTGATATAACGGATTTAATTCCTCGACTATCACTTTCTGAAGTGTTTTTTAAATCTTCTTTGATAAAAGCTAACAATTCATTTTTGCTATTTAAGCTCATTGCCGAAACGGCTAATTCTCTATTAATAACATCAACATCTTGCGAAAGTTGTTCGTTTTTAACACGCATTAGTTGTCGTTCATTTTCTAGTTCTTGAATTTCTAAAAGCATATTATTTTCTTCAATTAATTTGTCGTTGACTTTCTGATAATAGCTTTTATATTTTTTATGAATGAATTGAGCTAAGACTATCGTTAAAATGAAATAAATAAAAACAGCTAAATTAGTGCCATACCAAGGTTTTAAAATAGTAAAGGAATAAACAACTGTGTTCTCCAAATTTGAATTTGCAAATTTGGCTCTTACCTTGAATACATAATCTCCGGAAGGTAAATTTTTGAAATTTATGGATGATTTTGCACTCCAAGGGCTCCATCTATTTTGGAAACCTTCTAATAAATATTGATATTCCGCACTGATGTATTTATTGTATTCTGGGACGGTGTAGCTGAAAGTTATATTATTTTCATCATATTTAAAAGAGCCTTCTTCTTGGATTGGATTATTTTTAATAGGTTCATTTAATTTATTTGTTGTGATGTTAGAAATAGAAATTTTATAATTCCTAGAAGCTAAATCATTAATATTCATTGTGTAATAGCCATCAGTTGTTCCGAAAAAATAAGTAGAATTAGACAATTGAGCTATGTTTTCATACCCTAACATCGAATTAGTTAATGAAACGGGTATTGGAATGCTATTTTGTTCGAGTTGATTACCAAGTTTACTAGAGGAATAATAACTAATATGATTTTTCGAAAATAGCCATATTTTATTGGTGTTGTCAACAATCATTTTGCCAGATGTATATTCATCCTTCTCAAAAACTGAACTCAATAATTTATCTTTACTGAATTGTTTAGTTGTAGTATTCAATTTAAAAACCCCCTCTTTATAGGCATAATAAATAGAATTGTTGAATTTTATCAAGCAAGAATTTTTACCTTTTGCGGGTTGCTTATAGGTTGTAAAAGAATTTATGTTTAGTAATTTGGCATCGGTTTCTAATCTAAAAACACCTTTGTATTCGTGACTTACATAAATTTCGAAGTTATTTGTTATTTCAAAATACTTTGATGAATAATCAAATCCTGCTATTTTGTTTCTGAAGTGCCACTGATTATTGCTTTTTTCTAATACCGAAATGCCATAATAATTTCCTTGTAGCAAAAGATTTTTTTGTCCGGGTACAGTATCAAATTTCCAAGTTCCCGATTTAGAAAAAATATTTTGTGATTTCCCGTTTTCAATTATATATGTTCCTGTGTCATGACCGCAAAACAAGGTTTCATCATATGCGTATAAAGACCAAACTTGTCCTTTAGTACCATTGATAAATTGAAATTCTTCATTGCTTTTATAATTTTTATAAAACAACCCTTGATTGGTACCAATATATAATTTTCCTTTATGAAGTATGGAACAATAAACGGTTCCCAAAACACCCGAATCATCAGTAAAACTTTTAATAGGAGATTGTAAATTGATACAATTGATACCATTATCTAAGCCTACCCATAGATTTTTTTCGTAATCTTCAAACAAGGATAGCGCTGTATTATTGCCTAAACCTTTACTTTGTGAAATATGATATTTTTTCTTTCCTTCTTTAGATACTATAAAAATTCCATTAGAAACTGTTCCAATAGCAAAGCTCCCGTCAGAAAGAAATTCGCTACTGTAAACACTACTTTCGGCCAATTCAGAATCTGCATCGGTTGTGAATTTAGATAATTCGGTTCCTTTTAATCTATAAAAACCATTGGACTGAGTTGAAATTATAAGATCCTCTTCTATTGAAAAAACATTTACAATTCGATTGTTTTTTAGAATTGGATTATTGGAAATTAATCGGCTTTTCCCTGCTTCAATTTCAAATAGTCCTTGGTCAGTTGTTTGGTAATAGATAGAATGATTTGTTCTAAAAGATTTGATAATATTATTGCTAGGCGCTATAATTTTGTAATTGCCAGATTTTGTGTCATAAATATAAATTCTATTCAAGGATTGAAATAGTACCCATTGGTCATAATTCAAAATATTCCAGAATTGTTCGTCTAAAAGAATGTTCTTTTTTATGGACTGACTCAATGAATGGTATTGAAGTATTCCATCTGCTTTTCGTTTCCAAAAACCAAATTCCATGTAACTACCAGTAAATATCTTATCCCCAATTACTTTTACGGATCGAATTATAGTTTCATTTGGAGAAGGATATAACTGCCAATGAGAACCATTAAACTCTAAAAGTCCATCATTATTTGCAAAATAAACAAATTGATTTTGACCTTGCGAAATCATCCAGTTTTGATTTCCTGCACCATAAATATTGGGGGAATATTTTACGATGGGGGGCAACTCCTGAGAGAAGCACAATAAAACATTAAGTAGAAGGGTAGATATGAAATAACCCAATAATTTATTTTTCAGCATTGAAACTTGGAGTAATAAGGTGAAATTTCAATAAAAATAGCAATAAATTTATACATAATTCCATAAAATAAAAAAAAAGCACGTCTTTCTCAAAACGTGCTTTTTAGACAACAATCTAAATTAATTTAAAACAACTATTTTTTCAAAACCTTAGTAGTTTCGGTTTTACCTTCACTTGTAGTTTTTACGATATAAGTTCCTATTTGAAGATTCGAAATATCTATGGTTGTATTTTTAGCTTTTGGACTTTTTTCAATTACTTCTTGACCTAAAACATTGTATATAGCTACTTTATCAATAGTATTATTTGCATCGATATTCAAGGTATTTGTAGCAGGATTAGGGTAAACGCTGATATTTGATTTTTCAAAATTAGCAGTTCCTAAAGCAGTTCCTTTGTAAAGGTAAAAATTATCATACCAAACTGTATTGTTAAGGTTTGAAGTTATTGCTGCCTGTGCTAAACCTGTAAAAGCTGAAAGATTTACTGGAACATCAACAGAAACCCATCCATTTGAAATAATTGCTGGAGTTGATCCAGTATTTATGTTTACTTGAACGTTACCAATTTCTGAAGAACCTGAACCAAAGTTAACTAATTTCAAATTAAATACTTTACCAACCAAATTTGTCTCAGTTGTATAAAAATCTATGTGAAGATTAGTAAATAAAGATGCGTCTATTTTGTTTGCTTGAAAATCAATACCTTGACATCCATTTCCTAAGTATGATTCTGTAGCATTACCTGCAACCATAACTTCAGAAACAGATCCTGCACCACACCAGCCAGCATCAAAAGTACTAGCTACATTAGTATATGCTCCACTGTAAATTGAAAAAACATCAGCAGTTGCTCTAGCTGGTGGTGTAGATGCTGCAACTGTTGGTCCTAGTTGAGGACAAACAGGACATGAAGCTCCACCACAATCAACACCAGTTTCATCTCCATTTTTAAGACCATCTGAACAAGTGGCAGCTGTTTCAACTAAAGATACATTATCAATACCAACATAACCTACAGATGCTCCCATATCAAAAATAATTCTACAAGTTGAAGATGTTGTAGGGTTAACTAATAGTAAATTAAAGGTTTGTCTTGTAGGCGTAAGAGTAACAGTTTTTGTTGAACTATCCCAAGGACCTTGATTTAAACCAATACCAGCAACAATTGTTTTACTTTGACCAGTTCCAGTCCAAGCGTCAAATTTTAATGTGTAAGTTTTTCCTCCAGTTAAAGGAAGTACTTGACTTAAATTCACATCCCAAGGATTCCCTGCTGTTGCTACATTAGCCTCATTAAAGAAGTCTCCAGTACCGTAATCAAGTACATTTACTGCATTACCAATCCATGCTGATCCATTTCCAGTTTGGAAATCACCATTGGTAGTCAATTCTTGAGAAAACCCTAATGATGTTAGCATTAGAGTAATCATTAATGTAATTTTTTTCATAAATATATGTTTTAGTTATCATCCAAATATAAAAACACTTTTTCATAACGGTTATAATGACAACTATATACAAACTATACATAGGTGTTAAACTTTTTTAGCTCTAAAAAAGCAAGTAAAGCCTAGATTTTATTAGGTTTTTTTTGTGTTTAACAAAAATAGAATTGAAGTGAAATTATTTGTTTTATTGGTAATGATGTACTAATGTATAGGTGAAATCAAACGATGTAGTATAATCAAACTAATTAATTTAAGACAATTTAATATCAAACGTCTCGAAAAAAGCAATTTTCCTATTTTTTAGCATAATAAAATGTGATATTTATAAAAACATTTCTTTTATAATTAGCCTAAAAAAACTCCTAATTTATTGGTTAAGTTATCCTTTCGCTATAAGATTTCTTTGTCCTTCAGTCATTTTCTTCATTTATAGGCCAATATTGTATTTTTCGATATGTACCTTAAAGAAAAGTGTTGTCATTAAAATAGTTCAATTTAAAATCTATAACTACAGTTATCTATTTGGTTCTTTTTGAAGTTTATTAGTTTTTTAAATTTTCAGGGTGTCTTGATACTAATTTAATGCTTTAAATACTGATTTTGTATAGTTTTAATATCATTCTCAATCGAGATAGTAAAAGCGGTAATCTATAAATTTGTCCAAATATTAATCAAACTTTTTATCATGAAAACAAATGCCCCACTTCAAATTATATTTGCTTTTTTCCTTTTTAGTCAATTCTCTTTTGCACAAGTTGATGTTGTTTATAATGATTTAGTTTGGTCAGATGAATTTAATACAAATGGAGCTGTAGATAGTAATAATTGGTTTCAACAAACACAATTGCCAGCAGGCGGAAGTTGGAATAATGGTGAAGTACAACATTATACTAATCAGCTAACTAACTCGTTTGTTGATGCTGGTTTATTAAATATAGTTGCAAAAAAGGAAACTTATACGGATCAAGGAGTAACTAAAAATTATACATCGGCAAGATTAAATTCTAAGTATTCATTTACATACGGTCGTGTAGACGTTCGCGCAAAATTACCTCTAGAGGCCGGAACTTGGCCTGCTATTTGGCTTTTAGGTAAAAATATAAATGAACCTGGAGGCTATTTCTCTTCAACTTACGGAACAACAAATTGGCCTGCTTGTGGTGAAACAGATATTATGGAACATGGTATATTCGGATCGCAATCTGTCAATTACGTTCAAAGTACTTTACACACACCTTCTTCCTATGGAAATTCAGTAAATAACGGTGGTATAGTTGCCTCTGATTTGGCCAATAATTACCATATATATTCTATGAATTGGTCACCAAACCAAATATCATTTCTACTCGATGGTGTTATTTATTATACATATAATCCAGCGGTTAAGGATGCTACGACTTGGCCGTTTGATAAAGAACAATATCTTTTATTAAATGTTGCCATGGGTGGAGTTGCTGGTACTATAGCTGCTAATTTTACCCAAAGTTCGATGTTGATTGATTATGTAAGAGTATATCAAAATACTACTATTGATACACAAGCGCCAACAAATTTCACAGCTTCAGTTGGTACAATTTCAGGATCTTCTGTAGAACTAGTATTAAATGGTTTGGATAATTCAGGAAATGTAACCTATAATGTGGATTATGGATCTGGAACAAGCTCGACATTTAGTCCTTCAGGTGTACAAAAATCGTTAATTATATCCAATTTATCTTCTAATACTAATTATACTTTTACAGTTACGGCAACTGATGCTTCTGGAAATACGGCTGTTAATAATCCAATTGTACTTAGTGCCAAAACAACTACAATCTTGCAATGTTCAGGTAATGCTTCGACAGCTTCGCAAGGCTCTTTTTCGACGGGTTATAATTATTCTTTTGAAACTATTGGTACCAATGTTAAAATAACTTTTGAACTTTTAGATACAGACAAAGTCGGCGTAGTTGCTTATTTGTGGAAACAAACTCCTTTTACCGAAACTGCAATGTCGAATGTTTCGGGCAAAATTTTTACATCAACTATTGCTGGACAAACTATTGGGTCAACCATTAGTTATGCTGTTAAATTTGCTTATTCTGGCGGAATGTCAGTAACTAAATATTTTACTTATGTAGTAGGGAGCAATTGTACATTAGGAATTGAATCTCCTTTAGATTTGAAAAATGTTTTCTATCCAAATCCTGTGCATAATACCTTGTTTCTTAAATTGACGGATAACAAAAATCGAATTGTATTGACAGATGTATTGGGACAAAAACTGATTGATTATAATGTACCTTCATCTTATAGTTTAGATATGATTCCTTTTAAAATTGGAATCTATTTTTTAAGTATTGAAAATACTACTGGAATCCAACAGTTTAAAATAATTAAGGAATAGAAAATTTATTTATAATTTGATAATGTGTCATTTTTTTAGATGGCACATTAATTTCAAAAAGAAGGAATTGAATGAAGTCTTTTTTCATTGATTCCAATAGATATGCAAATAAACCAATAAATCCTAATTCTTAAATTCTAAATAAATTATCTTTGCCGACTGAAAAACGCATTTATGAAGTTTGATTTATTACAAAAAGATCCACATACCAAAGCCAGAGCAGGAAGTATTACTACTGACCATGGTGTGATTGAAACCCCAATTTTTATGCCCGTAGGTACCGTTGCGTCTGTAAAAGGAGTGCATCAGCGGGAGTTGAAAGACGATATTAATCCGGATATTATCCTTGGAAATACCTACCATTTATATTTGCGTCCGCAAACCGAAATTTTGGAAAAAGCGGGTGGTTTACACAAATTTATGAATTGGGACAGGAATATTTTGACCGATTCTGGTGGTTATCAAGTGTATTCGCTTTCGGCTAATAGAAAAATAAAGGAAGAAGGAGTTAAGTTCAAATCGCATATTGACGGTTCATACCACGTTTTTACACCAGAAAATGTGATGGAAATTCAACGAACCATTGGTGCCGATATTATTATGGCTTTCGACGAATGTACGCCATATCCGTGTGATTATCGTTATGCACAACGTTCGATGCACATGACACACCGTTGGTTGGATCGTTGTATCAATCATCTGGAGAAAGTACCAACAAAATATGGTTATGACCAAACTTTTTTCCCGATAATTCAAGGAAGTACTTATAAAGATTTACGTCAGCAATCAGCTGAATATATTGCCAATTCCAATCAACAAGGGAATGCTATTGGCGGACTTTCGGTAGGGGAACCTGCCGAAGAAATGTACGCTATGACCGAAGTGGTTTGCGAAATTCTTCCGGAAGACAAACCTCGTTATTTAATGGGAGTTGGTACACCAATAAATATTCTCGAAAATATTGCTTTGGGAATTGACATGTTCGATTGTGTAATGCCAACCCGAAATGCCCGTAACGGAATGTTATTTACAGCATTTGGAACCATCAATATCAAAAATAAAAAATGGGAAGATGACTTTTCGCCAGTAGACGAAATGGGGCATACTTTTGTTGATACAGAATATACAAAGGCGTATTTGCGACACTTGTTTGCCGCCAACGAATACCTTGGAAAACAAATAGCAACGATACACAATCTTGGGTTTTATATGTGGTTGGTTCGTGAAGCCAGAAAGCATATCTTAGCTGGAGATTTTAGAACTTGGAAAGAAATGATGGTTCGGAATATGAGCCAAAGATTGTAAATTAGGTTCAGGGTTCAAGGTTTTAGGTAATAGTATTTTACCAAAACCCAAAACCCAAAACCCAAAAACCAAGACCCAAGACCAAAAAAAATGAATATAATAGACAAATACATCCTAAAAAAATACTTAACTACTTTTGTGGTCATGTTGGCTTTGTTTGCACCTATAGGAATCGTTATTGACGTTTCTGAAAAAATTAATTTCCTGATCGAAAACAAAGTCCCATTTTTGGCTATAGCCTTATATTACTACAATTTTACGGTTTATTGGTCTAATTTGTTATTTCCCATTTTTTTGTTTTTATCGGTGATTTGGTTCACCTCAAAATTAGCCAATGACACCGAAATCATAGCTATATTAAGTTCCGGAATTTCATTTACAAGATTTTTGAGACCTTATTTAATTGGAGCTACAATCGTTTCTGTTTTTGTTATGCTAATGGGATTTTTCATTGTACCAAAATGTAGTGAAGGATTTAATAATTTTAGATATACGTATCTCGTTTCGGGCGGGAAACAAGCCATGACAGGTCAAGTTACGGATGTGTACACACAAATTAGTGAGGATCAGTATGCTTATGTGAATAGTTTTAATAATGAATCTAAAACTGCTTTTAATTTTAGTTTAGAGAAATTCAAAAACGATAAATTAGAATATAAAATCACAGCTTCAAGGATTCAATGGAATCCTAAACTCAAGAATTATACGATGTTTGATTATACCAAGCGAACCGTTGGCGAACTTAATGACAAGATTGAAAAAGCAGAAAAAAAAGACGCAAAATTCAATTTTGAGTTAGATGATTTAACCCCTCCCGTGATTTATATTGCAGAAACCTTGCCTTTAGGTAAATTGATTCATTTTATTGACAAAGAGCGTAGTCGAGGTTCATCTAATATCAGTGTGTATTTGGTAGTTTTATATAAAAAATATAGCATCCCAGTTTCAGCATTTATTCTTACCATTATAGCAGTTGCCGTATCCTCAATGAAGCGAAGAGGAGGGATGGGGCTGAATTTAGCCATAGGAATTGCACTGGCATTTGCCTTTATATTTTTTGATAAAATCTTTGGAGTATTAGCCGAAAAATCAAGTATTCCTCCGTTATTAGCGGTGTGGTTACCTAATATTATTTTCGGAATTTTGGCAATTTTTTTATTACGAAATGCAAAACGATAAATTAGGTAGTTATTTAAATCTTCACTTAATCGTATTTATTTGGGGATTTACGGCAATTTTAGGCGCTTTAATTACCATAAATCCCGAAGCTTTAGTTTGGTATCGAATGCTTTTTGCAGGTATTTTTTTGGCATTATATCTACTGTTTACCAAACAATCATTTCGAGTTCCTATTAAGGTATTTTTCAAATTAATTTTTGTCGGATTACTGATTGCGCTGCATTGGATATTGTTTTTCAAAGCCATTCATGTTTCTAATGTATCGGTTACGTTATCCATTTTTTCATTGGGCGCTTTTTTTACCTCAATTCTTGAACCTATTTTTTATGGTCGAAAAATACTTTGGTATGAAGTGTTTTTTGGACTAATAATCATTGTGGGACTTACAATAATTCTAAAAGTCGAAGTCAATTATCTTGACGGAATGTTATATGCTTTAGCAGCAGTTATTCTGGGAGTTATATTTACTTTGTTCAACGGAAAATTGGTCGAAAAACAGGATTCGTCGGTTATATCATTTTATGAATTTTTGTCGGGAACTGCTTTTATTAGCCTGTATTTTTTGTTTCAACAGGATTTTACAGCTAGTTTTTTCACTTTAACGATGAAGGATTGGATTTTAATTTTAATTTTGTCCTCAATTTGTACGGCTTATGCGTTTACGGCTGCCGTAAAAGTGATGCGAAAACTGACGCCCTATACGGTAATGCTAACCACAAATTTAGAACCAGTTTACGGAATTATTTTGGCTTATTTTATCATTGGAGGAAAAGAAAAAATGAGTTCCCAATTTTATATTGGAGCCTTGATAATAGTCATCACGGTTATATTAAATGGAATTATAAAAAACAATAATATATGTACAAAAACAAAAAAGTAGTCGTTGTTCTACCAGCCTATAATGCAGAAAAAACTTTAGAAAAAACCTTTATAGAGATCCCGATGAACCTTGTAGATGAGGTGATTCTAGTTGATGACAATAGTATTGACGAAACGTATGCTTTGGCCAAAAAATTAGGAATTCATCATGTAATTCGTCACGAAAATAATAAAGGGTACGGCGGAAATCAAAAAACATGTTACAATAAATGTAAAGAACTAAACGCAGATATAGTTGTAATGCTTCACCCAGATTACCAATATACACCTTTGTTGATTGATGCAATGGTAAGTATAATTGGTAATGATTTATATCCAGTTGTCTTTGGTTCAAGAATTTTAGGAAAAGGCGCTCTAAGAGGTGGGATGCCATTGTATAAGTATTTTTTTAATAGATTGCTTACTTTTTTCCAAAACACATTGATGAACCAAAAACTTTCGGAATATCATACCGGTTTTAGATCTTTTGATATGAAAGTTTTGAATGCTGTGAATTATGAAAAATGCTCGGATGATTTTGCTTTCGACAATCAAATTGTAGCACAAATTTGTAATTTGGATTTCGAAATTGGTGAAGTTACTTGTCCAACAAAATATTTCCCGGAAGCTTCATCCATCAATTTCAAAAGAAGTAGCATTTATGGTTTGCACGTAATTTTAGTTTCGATTAGATATTTTTTACATAAAACCAAAATCGTTAAATGGGATCTTTTAGCCTAAGTAAATTCAAAAATAACTATGGATTAATACTCTTATTATTAAGCTGTATTCTATTTCCATTAGCTATAGGAACGGTTCATTTGTTTGATTGGGATGAGGTAAATTTTGCCGAAATCGCAAGAGAAATGATCGTGAACAAGAATTATCTCAATGTTCAAATAAACTTTCAACCGTTCTGGGAAAAACCACCTTTGTTTTTTTGGTTTCAAGCCTTGTCAATGAAAATTTTTGGCATCAACGAATTTGCTAGTAGGTTTCCTAACGTTCTAGTAGGAGTCGCTTCGATAATGAGCCTTTATTACATTGGAAAGAAATTCATCTCGGATAAATTTGCCTTCCTTTGGGCGCTTTCTTATTTCGGAAGTATATTGCCGCATTTTTATTTTAAATCTGGGATTATAGATCCTTTATTTAATTTATTCATCTTCCTATCGCTTTATTTTATTTACTTATATCAAGTCGATTATAAAAAAAAGTTTCTTGTTTCGGCCTCTGTTTTGGCTGGTTTAGCCGTCTTGACCAAAGGACCTGTAGCGGTTTTAATTATTCTTTTGGTCGTTCTTTTTTATGTTATTTATAAATGGAAAACTATTAAAATTAAATTTTTCGACTTGCTTCTAGCAGCGGTTATCATTTGTGTAATAACCTCTTTTTGGTTCCTATCCGAGATTTTAAATGGCGGCGGAATCGAATTGTTTAAAGAATTTATTGCCTATCAAATTAGGCTTTTCTCTACTTCGGAAGCGGGTCATGGCGAACCATTTTACTATCATTTTATTGTATTGTTTTTTGGATGTTTTCCTATTTCCTTGATTGCATTTCCTTATATTTTAAAGAAAAATTTCTCGGAAACGAAGTCTATTTTGGTCAAAGATTTTTACACCTTAAATTTCATTTTGTTTTGGGTTGTTTTGATTTTATTTTCAATAACAACTACTAAAATTGTTCATTATTCGTCCTTGTGTTATTTTCCTTTGTCATTTATGGCGGCTTATATTTTGTACCAAAACATAAATGAGAAGAAGACTTTGCATAAATTATCCTTTGTGTTATTGGCTTTTGTTGGCGTTTTATTAGGTGTAATTTTTACCGCTTTGCCATTGATTATAAAATTCAAAGCCAATGTAATTCCGTTTATCAAAGATAAATTTGCTGTGCAAAACATTCTTTTACCGGTAGAATGGGGCGGTTTCGAATATTTAATAGGTATTTCGTATCTTGTTTTATTGGTGATTGTTTTGATAAAATTAAAGAATAATATTCGTTATATCATTCATTTATTTTTGATGAATGCTATAATGCTAAATTTATTAATGATTTTTATCGTTCCAAAAATTGAGCAACATACTCAAGGAAGTTTGATCGAATTTTTTCAAAAGCATCAAAATCCAGCCGAATATGTAACTACTTTTGGTTTCCGTAGTTATGCTAAATTTTTCTATACCAATAAGCAAAAACCTCAAAATTTAAAAGCACTTGACGAAGATTGGTTAATCAACGGAAACATCGACAAACCTGTTTATATAGCCTGTAAAATGTTTGATAAAGAAAAAGTACTTCAACTTAAAAACATCGAATTTCTGTATGAAAAAGGTGGTTTTGTTTTCTTTCTTAGAAAGAATATACAGGAGAAATAAGCTAAATAATTTAGTTTATTTTTGATTGGTTTGACGAAACAAGGATAAAATTGTTTTGTCAAACCAATTAATTTTTACTCCTATAAAGATAAAATAGGAGCATATAAAAGAAGTCATTCCGATAATTCCTCCGCAGGTAACATCTACAAAAAAATGTTGCGAAAGATAAACTCTCGAATAACCAACTAAACAGGCAATAATCGCAAATGTAATCTGTAAGTATTTATTTTTGAAAAGATAAGCTAAGAACATAAACATGGCGAAAGCCGTTGTAGAATGTCCTGACGGAAACGAATTATAGAAATGTAAAAGTTCGCCAGGAACATAATGCAATTCGTTAGGACCAAAAGATTTTGATGGTCTTAATTCATCAAAATAGGCCACTTTTTTTATTAATTGACTTATAAATCCAGAAATCAGAAATGTCGCTAACCCTATAAAGACGTTTCTAATATTTATAAAGAACAGCAATATAAATAGTATTAAACCAGCAAATAAACCGTCTCCAACATTGGTAAAATATTTGAAAAAAGTATCCCAGAAAGGAGAATGAAATTGATTTACAAATAAATGTAAAGGTTTTTTACCATAAACTAATAAGCCAAGAAGGGCTGTACTTATAAAGATTAAACTAATTAAAAGGAACGGTTTTAAATCAAAAAGTAATTTTTTCATGGTAATTAATAGAGTAAATCAAGCTAGATAAAATGTTCAAAAATAATTAATTTTATCTATTAAAAAAAATCCTAACAGGATGTTATATAGTATTAGTCATTTCTGGAACTAATGCAAATGTAATTAATAAATAGTCTTCCGAAATGAATTTAGGATTACATTAGTATTAATAAAAACTAAGGTTTGTATTAAGAATTAACTCTATTTTGGAAATTTTCGACACTTGAATTTCATTAATTATCGAAAATTTCTTTTATACAAGATATTAAATTTTATCTTTGCTATCCGAACAAAATAAATTGAACAAACCAGATGGAATATTTAGATTTTGAACTCCCAATAAAAGAACTTGAAGACCAGTTGGATAAATGTCTTGTTATTGGACAAGAATCAGACGTTGATGTATCGAATACATGTAAACAAATCACCAAAAAGCTAGAAGAAACCAAACGACATATTTATAAAAATTTAACTGCTTGGCAGCGTGTACAATTATCAAGACACCCAAACAGACCTTATACTTTAGACCATATTAACGCACTTTGTGGTGATACTTTTCTTGAACTTCACGGCGATAGAGGGTTTAAAGATGATAAAGCGATGATTGGTGGTTTAGGTAAAATAGATGGTCAGTCATTTATGATTATTGGTCAACAAAAAGGATATAATACCAAAACGCGTCAGTATAGAAATTTTGGAATGCCAAATCCAGAAGGGTATCGAAAAGCATTACGATTGATGAAAATGGCCGAAAAATTTGGAATTCCAGTTTTGTCATTGATAGATACTCCGGGAGCTTTTCCTGGAATTGAAGCTGAAGAACGCGGACAAGGAGAAGCGATTGCCAGAAATATTTTCGAAATGGTTCGCTTAAAAGTGCCTATTATTGTTGTTATCGTAGGCGAAGGAGCCTCTGGTGGAGCGCTGGGAATAGGTGTGGGAGATAAAGTTTATATGTTAGAAAATACTTGGTATTCGGTTATTTCTCCTGAATCTTGTTCTTCTATTCTTTGGAAAAGTTGGGATTATAAAGAACAAGCCGCCGAAGCTTTGAAATTGACTTCTTCGGATATGAAAAAACAAAAATTGATTGATGATATTATTCCTGAACCACTTGGTGGAGCGCATTATGACAGAGAATCAACTTTCAAAACTGTTGAGCAATATATCATGAAAGGATTCAATGAATTGAAAGACTTATCAACACAAGAATTAGTTGCCCAAAGAATGGATAAATACTGTAAAATGGGTGATTTTAGAGAGTAATATCTTAAAAACATACTTTTAATCCGAAGCCTTATAGCTTCGGATTTTTTTTGGGTTATTAACAAAAAATGAATGTTTATAAACAATTTTTAGTAATAAGTCAATAGTAAAGTTTTTTAAATTTTGGTTACTTTCGCTCTATGGAAAATGTCAAAAATATAAACCCACAACGAGTTGATAAAGCAACCATTATTAATCTTGAAAAAGGGAAATTACCACCGCAGGTTATCGATTTAGAAGAGGCTGTGCTTGGTGCGATGATGATTGACAAAAAAGGAGTAGATGAAGTAATTGATATTTTACAACCAGATGCTTTTTACAAAGAAGGGCATAAACATATTTTTGAAGCCATTGTTCAATTGTTTACGGATACGCAGCCAATTGACTTATTAACCGTTTCGGCACAGTTGCGTAAAAATGCAAAATTAGATTTGGCTGGAGGCGATTTTTACCTAATTCAGCTTACCCAAAAAATATCTTCTTCGGCGCATATCGAATTTCACTCCAGAATCATTCTTCAAAAATATATTCAACGAAGTTTAATTCGGATTTCGTCCGATATTATCGAAGAATCCTACGATGAAACTACCGATGTTTTTGATTTATTGGACAAAGCCGAATCGAAACTTTATGAAGTTACGCAAGGAAATATAAAACGTAGTTCGGAAACGGCACAAAGTTTAGTATTACAAGCCAAAAAACGAATTGAGGAAATTGCAAACCAAAAAGGATTAAGCGGAGTAGAAACTGGTTTTACAAAACTAGACGCTATTACATCAGGTTGGCAACCAAGTGATTTGATCATTATTGCTGCGAGACCGGGGATGGGGAAAACGGCTTTCGTATTATCTATGGCTCGAAATATCGCTATTGATTTTGGACATCCTGTAGCGTTATTTTCGCTGGAGATGTCTTCGGTACAGTTGATTACAAGGTTGATTTCATCAGAAACGGGTTTGTCTTCAGAAAAACTGAGAACCGGAAAATTAGAAAAACACGAATGGGAACAACTGAGTGTAAAAGTCAAAAACTTAGAAAAAGCTCCACTTTTTATTGACGATTCGCCATCACTTTCGATTTTTGATTTACGGGCAAAAGCAAGACGTTTGGCTTCTCAACATGGAATAAAAATTATCATTGTCGATTATTTGCAATTGATGACCGCTGGTGGTAACGGAAAAGGTGGTGGAAATAGAGAACAAGAAATATCTACAATTTCTAGGAATTTAAAAGCATTGGCCAAAGAGTTAGCAATTCCTGTAATTGCATTATCCCAATTATCTCGTGCTGTTGAAACTCGTGGATCTAGCAAAAGACCTTTGCTTTCGGACCTTCGTGAATCGGGTGCGATTGAGCAAGATGCCGATATTGTATCGTTTATTTACCGCCCGGAATATTATAAAATTGACGAATGGGATGATGATGAGCAATCCCCATCTGCTGGTCAAGCTGAATTTATTATTGCAAAACACAGAAATGGTTCCCTTGAAAACGTTCGATTGAAGTTTATTGGAAATTTAGGTAAATTTGATAACCTAGAAGATTATGGAGGAAGTTTTGATGATTTGCCTTCGAAAATGAACCATGATGATAATCCTTTCCAAACTAAAAATCTTCCGTCTCCAAATGAAGCTTTTGGCAGTAATTTGAATAGTGAAGAAGAAGATGACGATATGCCGTTTTAGAATATAAAAAGCTATTACTTTAAAACCAAAGAGTCCCGCGATTGCGGGACTCTTTTTGTTGAATCTATACTGAAAGTAATCTATTGTTTAATCACTTTGATTGTTTTCGATTTCCCATCAGATACTACTTTTATAAAGTACGAAGATGTTGGAAGTTTTGATAAATCTATTTGAACTTCGGTAGCTTTTGGTTTATTGGTAAACAAAGTTTGACCTAACAAATTAATCACACTTACTTCGTCGATGGTTTTTGAATAATTGATATTCAATTTTCCAGTTGTTGGGTTTGGATACCATTGTAAATTAGTGATATCAAAATTATCTAAACCTAAACAAGCACCAACATTCGCTGTTATTGCCAATCTTGATGAACTCTCACACCCACTAATCGTTTGCGAAGCATAATAAGTAGTTCCGTCGACTAATACTGTTGAATCAGGTATTACTGTTCCTAAAGTTGCAGCATCATACCAAATAATTCCTGTTCCAGTTACGTTTAATAAACTTACCGTTTCACTGCCACAAAATGTTTGCGATGCAGTTCCAGTTGGGGCAGGAGTACCCACAGTTACACCTACTGGTACACGATTAGTAATACTTGCTAAAGTTATTTTTTCGACAGTATTATTCCCGTTATCTGCCACTAAAATAGAATCATCAGCTTGTATAGCAACTCCCATAGGCCAGTTAAATCCTGAACCTATACTAACGATATTCGACCCATCGGCATTCATGCGTTTGATCGCAGAATTATTAGAATCTGTCACAATAATTGAACCATCGGCTTGAACGGCAACTCCAATAGGATTGCTAAATCCTGAACCTAGAGAAACAATGTTCGACCCATCAGCATTCATGCTATAGATGGCACTATTTCCATTATCTACCACTAAAATGGTGCCATCGGCCTCAACAGTAACCCCAGTAATCCAGCCAAATCCTGAACCAAGAGAAACAATATTAGACCCATCTGCATCCATGCGCTTAATGACATTATTATTTGAATCTGCCACTAAAATTTTACCATCGGCTTGTATGGTAACCGCAGAAGGATAACTAAATCCTGAACCAAGTAGAACAATATTCGACCCATCAGCATTCATACGTTTGATGGCTTGATTATATGTATCTGCCACTAAAATAGTACCATCGGATTGTTCGGCAACTCCTTGAGGATAATAAAAGCCTGAACCAAGAGAAACTACATTCGATCCATCGGGATTCATGCGTATGATGGAACCACTTGAATCAGCCACTAGAATTCTACCATCGGCTTGAACAGTAATTCCATTAGGATAGTAAAGCCCTGCTACGGGTAAATTGGTAGTAGTTTCAGGAGTTGTTTGAGCTGCATAATACGTCCCAGTAGCTAAAAGATCTGTCGGAGCTAAAGCTGTTTGTCCTTTGCTAGAAGCATACCACATTGCGGTAGTACTTGAAGTGCTTACTAAATCACTAGCCATAGCACCAGTACAAAGATTTTGTGTAGCTTCGCTAATTTTTTTAGCTGTAACCGCTAAAAGACTAGCACTTTCGCAACTTGTTAAAGTTTGTGAGGCATAATAAGTGGTACCGTCTATTAGGACAGTGGTATTGTCAAGTAAATTTTCTGCTGTTGGAGCATCGTACCATTTGATATTGGTACCACTCACGTTTAAATCTGCTAAGGTAATCGTTCCTGTATAAACTTGAGTTGATGCGCCCCTTGGAGCAGGAGTTGAATTAATTGTCAAAGCCAAGTTTTCAGTATCACAACCAGTTATAACCATATAATTTCCAGAATTGGTATAGGTATTTCCATCAGCAGCCCAAACATAACTATTACAAGCAGTTATTGTCGTTGTGTTGTTGATAATTGGGTTAATCGTTATTGTAAATGTTTGTGGAGCACTATCACAAGTACCATTATTAATAACAACCGTGATTGTTGCAACAATTGGAATTCCTGTATTGTTAACCGCTGTAAATGAAGGAATTATTCCAGTACCAGTCGCCGCTAAACCAATTGAAGGGGTATCATTTGTCCAGCTTGAAACCGTTCCGTAGGTAGCTTCAACGTAAAGTCTTTTAGGAGTTCCTCCACAAGGGTCACCAAAAACACCATTTATGGCAGAAACCATTGCTGAATTTTGACCTAAAACTAAACCTGATACAATTGAAACACTATTTGTTGCATCACAAGAACCCAACGTGAAATTACCACAACTTCCATTTGGTGTACCATAACTTGCAAACGGAACAGCAGTAAATACAAATCCTGCTGGTGTAGTTAATTGTATATCTTGACCTTCATTTGCCATACCACAAATTTTATTAGCAATAATAGGGTTTGTAACCTGATTGCTGCAGAAAACTTGGTTATCAATTGGATTTGGAATTGGAGTTGTGTTTATGGTCAAAATCAAATTTTCGGTATCACAACCCGTCACCACTGAAAAATTACCAGAATTTGTATAAGTAATTCCATTTACTGCCCAAAGATAACTTCCGCAAGCTGTTACTTTTGTTGTGTTGGTGGTACTTGGCGTAACGGTTACCGAAACTGGAGTTCTTAAACTTTCGCAACCTGATATTGAATTTTGAGTAACATAATAAGTACCTGTAGTTAATGCTGTTGAACCTGCTAAAGCTGTTCCGCCAGTTGCAACATCATACCATTTTAAACAACAACCAAAATTAACTGTTGTTGCCACTAAATTGGCAACTGTGGCTGCATCACAAAAAGTTTGTGCAGCAGCAGTTGGTGGTGAAGTTACATTTACATAAGCAGTATAGGCAACTCTTGCACTTTCGCAACCATTGCTATTTTGACTTAAATAGAAAGTAATATTAGCTGAAGTTGGAGAGATTACTGTGTTTACATCTAATGGACTGCCTCCTATAGCGTTGCTGAAACAACTAACATTGGCATTGTTATTGAATTTTGAAATCAATGTTCCAATAGTAGCACCATCGCATAAGGTTCCGTTTATAGATAGATCTCTTGTGGGTACAGGCGTAGTAGTAACCGCTCCAGCCGTTACCCAGTTTGACGTTGGACCTGTCAGGGTAAAATTGTTTAATGTACCAGCGTTATTATTTCCGCTGGAATCTGTCAAAGTGGTATTGGCAGTATTATCGGCATTATCAACACCTTGATTGAATTGGTAATAAGCCAATAATCCTGTTTGACCCGCTTGTAATTCGCAACCCATTGTGTTTTGAATTTCGGTTTGTGATAAAGCACGATTCCAAATGCGAACTTCATCAACTGAACCTATAAGTACTTGATTACTAATGTATGGTGTACAGGGAGCAAAACCGCCTAATTGCAACACATAATTATTATTCAAATCAATATTGGTGTTTTCTGGTGTTGTAGGTAAAAATTGTGCGTCTTGAACACCATCAACATATAATGTAAGTACGCCAGCATTTCGTGATATACTTATTTTATGCCAAACATTGTCACTTATAAATGTATTTCCGTTTAAAGAAGCGCTTGATCCTAAAACATTTATATTTGAGGTTTCTACACTTATTTTGCCATTTCCTAAGCTAATACTAAGAAAATTATCATTATCACAAACTCCTCTCTTTGATAATACATAGTAATTTTGAAATGATGTTTTAATTTGGAATTCAATTGTAAAGTCGGATGTCCCGAAATTTCCTAGACTCGAATTTATAGTGACGTTATCATTGGTACCGTCAAAATTTAGTGCGGCACCTGTTTGGCTAAATGCATTGTTGCCAAGTAAAATAAAAAGTACTAGCATTGCTAGTGTCTTTACCAAAGTCTTTATCCTAGAGAAGGAGTGAATTGGTTTTTGAAGTAAGTTTTTTTTCATACTATTTTAAGGGGGGTTAAATTAAAACACAAAATTCAACCAATAAAAACTTGTATCATATAGGGGGAAACCCCTGTTCTTTATTAAAATATTTTTTATCGTTTTCAAATAAGATACTTTTGTTAAAAATTATTTGAAATGAATATACCATTAGCACGTATCCTATCTATTATAACTCTAATCTTTTTTTTAGGCTGTGGAGATAAAAAAGAAAATGAAGTTTTTAAAAAAGACCTACTTATTAAAGAAGATGCTACTAAAACATGGTTACATAAAGTAGAGAATTACAAAAAAAGTAAAAAATATTTTTTGGTTTTAAACAAGTATTATAGCCAAAAAATAAAAGAACACAGCTATATGAATGCTGCTGAAATTTTAGATATAGCTTGTGTGTATCTAGCAGATTCTTATGATTTTAATGAACCATTTATGGCAACAATCAAAGAATTTGATGCTAAATATAGAAAGGAAGTACCAGCTCTAAAAACCACTTTTGTAGATGCTTATTTTGCCAATTATTATTACGATAAAAATAATTTAAAAAAAGCAAGTGCTTATTTTAGAAACATAACTTTATTAAAACCGAATGACTACAATAGTTGTTATAATATAGCTAGAGCTTATTACGATTTGTCATATATATATTATATAATGGGTAAGCAGAATTTGAGTTTAGATGCCAATCAAAAATCTTTTGAATACTTCAGTAAAATAGATAGTCCAAAAGGTTTAGCTTTTGTTTATTCAAACTATGCTAATATTTACTCAGCCGTTGGTGATAAAAAAAGAGCAGTAGAAAACGCTGACAAAGCTATAAAAGCCTACAAAAGTATCAATAATACCTATAATGTTTATATCGGTTTAATTAATAAAATTTCGATTTATGATTTTCTCAAAGATTCAAGAAAATCAGCACTTATTGATTCTACCTATCAGACTTTTATAGACAGTAAGGATGAAAATAAAATTTTAAAAATAAAAATATATGATTTTAAAGTTGAAAATTTAGTACAAGAAAACAAATTAAATGAAGCTAAAAAAATACTAGACGACTTAAAACCAATTGTTGAAGAAATACATTCTGATGATTTGACTCAAGAATACAAAGTAACTTTTGCGCTATATGAAATAAAGAAAAATCCGAATTACTCCAATTTTGGAGATATAAAAAAAGCATTACCAACATTAATAAAAAATCAACAATATGAAAAAGCCAATATGTTTTATGGTGTATTACAAAACAATGCAATTCAAAATAATGATTTTAAAAATGCCTTGCACTATGAAGTAGAAAAGCAAATTATTGCAGATAGTATAGGGAATAACGCTACTAAAGGAAAAATCGCAGAATTAGAAACCATTTATCAAACTGAAAAAAAAGAACAACAAATTGCAATTCAAAAAACAACTATTATAAATAAAAACACAACAATAGGGCTTTTAACCTCATTGTTTTTAGGTTTTTTTCTAATAGTTATCGTTTACATTACTTGGCAAAAACAGAAAAAGTTAAAACTAGAAAAGCAAAACGCTCAATTATATACCAAACAATTATTAGAAAAAACCGAGGAAGAACGTAAGCGTATTGCAAGTGATTTGCATGATAGTATAAGCCACGAATTGTTAAGTTTAAAAAATTTAATTGAGCAAAAAACAGATCTAACTAATCATAAAATAGACCTAATTATTAACGATATTCGTATTATTAGTAGAAATTTGCACCCAATTATGTTTGACAAAATTGGGCTAAAAGCGACTATCGAACAATTGGTAATACGAACTCAATCTGTAAACGATTTTATGGTGACTTCCGATATTACGTATAATAATTCGCTATCTACAAACGATGAATTGCAAGTGTATCGCATCATTCAAGAAGCATTATCAAATATTATCAAATATGCTGATGCTTTGGCAGCAAAAATAGAAATGTATGAAAAAAACAACTGTATTTATATCGAAATTAAAGATAACGGAAAAGGATTTGATGTTGGTGAAACATTAAATGGAAAAAGCGCTTTTGGGTTGCATAATATTATCGAACGAAGTAGAGCCATTGGTGGGGAAGCAAAAATCACATCCGATAAAAACGGAACGATTGTTTCAATACAAATAAAAAATAAATCATGAAAATTCTCATAGCCGACGATCATCCATTTACTTTACAAGGCACTAAAAGTTTTGTAGAATCTTGTGGTTATAAAGTAATAGACACATGCACTAATGGAATTTCAGCATTAAATTTAATACAACTTCATTTACCCGATATTGCAATTTTAGACATCAATATGCCTGGATTAGATGGACTTGATGTTGCAAATAAAGTACAGGAAAACAAGTTGAAGACTAGAATAGTTTTGCTTACGATGCACAATGAAATGACTCTTTATAAAAAAGCAAAAGAATACGGAATTTATGGTTATATTCTAAAAGAACATGCTCAAACAGAGTTAAAAAAATGTTTAGAAGAAATAATAAAAGGAAATTGTTATGTGAGCCAATACCTAGAGAATGATTTAATTGTAGATAATAAAAATGAGAATGATGAACTAACCAAACTAACATTGTCTGAAAGGAAAATTATAGAATTAATTGCTCAGCAAAAAACAAGTAAACAAATTGCCAAATTGCTTTTTTTATCTGAAAAAACAGTTGAAGGTCATCGAAGTAATATTATTCAAAAACTTGAACTACCAAAAGAAAAAAATACATTGTTAATTTGGGCAATTCAAAATTTCAAACATTAGACAATTTTTATGTTTTGTGTTTTTTCTTTTTTGCTGCCGGAAACAAAACATTGTTTAATATCAACCGATAACCAGGTGAATTAGGATGCAAATCCAGAACTGTTGCCGGATCGCCCACTCTGTGCTGGTAATCTTCTGGATCATGACCTCCATAAAAAGTAAACATTCCTTTACCTTTCTCGCCATGAATGTATCGTGCTTCACCATTAAGTTCACAGGTTCCCATTATCAAAACATTCGATTTTATTAGAGCTGAGTCAAATGAAGTGGTTTGTCCCATAAATCCTTTGACTAATTGAGTATGATTTTGGCATAGCATACTTGGAATAGGATCCCATTTTGCCGAAAATTCCATCAAAGTAAAATAATCTTTATCCATAGGAATCACTCTTTTTTCGGTCATATCAATATCCGAAAATTCATAATGTTCAGGTTTACGATCTAAAATAAAATCCTTGAATGCAAACGTATTTGTATAATTTATTTTAGTTTGATAATTGGCATCGCTCGCATCACCATCAAACATAGGTTCACAAATATCGACTCCATCAGCAGCTAAAGCAATATCAAAACTATCCGTTGCGGAACACATGGCAAACATAAATCCGCCCCCAATTACAAAATCCCTTATTTTTTTGGCTACAGCCAATTTTTCTTCAGAAACTTTTTTATAACCTAATTTTGTTGCCAAAGCTTCGGCATCCTTCTTTTGCTCAATATACCATGGCGAATTTCTATTGGAACCAAAAAATTTACCGTATTGACCCGTAAAATCTTCATGATGTAAATGAATCCAATCGTAAAGTATTAGTTGATCACTTAAAACTTCTTCATCATATATAGAAGTAAATGGAATTTCGGCATAATTTAAAACTAGTGTTACAGCATCATCCCAAGGTTGTTTTCCTTTAGGAGTATAAACGGCAATTTTTGGCGCTTTTTCTAGTGCAACAGCTTCCATATTTTGTGAAGGACTAGATATTTCGGCAAGAATGCTAGCTTCTTCACTATCTGAAAGGATTTCAAAACTCACGCCACGAATTTGACATTCTTTCCGAATTTCAGGTGAGTCAGGCAATAAAAATGAGCCTCCACGGTAATTGAGCAACCAACTGGCTTTGTATTTTTTTTCGATACACCAATAGGTTATTCCGTAAGCTTTTAGATGATTTTGTTGCGTAGTTTCATCCATTGGCAACAAAATAAAAGATGCCTTTGCAGAAAAGGAAATCAAGATTAGGATAATTATTAATACCTTTTTCGAAGCCATTTTGATGTTTTAATTTTTTGCATTGTCCGTGTCAAAAATAGCTAAAAACAAGCAATTTATACCATCTTCATTAGTTATTCTAAAAGTATTTTCCCTAACTAAAGTTGTTGTAAAAAGTTGATCAGTATCTTTTTTTTTGTTTAATTTTGTTAGAAGTAAAACTACTAAAAGTAATATTGTATATAAAAAATGATTCATATTTTGATAAAAATATAAGTTCTCAAATACTATTTTCTCAAAGAATAATTTCTAAGAATTAGAACAAGAAGATTTAACAACCCACTTAAATAATAAATATAGGAAAAGAAGTTGTCTCAAAAGGATAGCTTCTTTTTTTATTCGATAATAGGTAAAAAGTAAGGTTTAGAGTTTAACGGATAAGGGGATAATTCTTGTAGAAAATAAAATTTTGTGAAACTGATTATTTTTATGCTAATAATGGCGCATAAAAAAACCCAATCTTTCGGCTGGGTTTCTATATAAGTAAGTAATCTTAAATTGAGTTGATAAAACGTTTATTTTACTTTATTAAGTATTGCTTTGAAAGCTACTGGGTGATTCATTGCTAAATCGGCAAGAACTTTACGGTTCAATTCGATGTTGTTTTTTTTGATTTTTCCCATTAGTTCTGAATAAGACATTCCTTCTAATCTAGCTCCAGCGTTGATACGTTGAATCCATAATGAACGGAAATTTCTCTTGTTCACTTTTCTGTCACGGTAAGCGTAGCACATTGCTTTCTCAACCGCATTTTTAGCAACTGTCCAAACGTTTTTACGACGACCAAAGAAACCTTTGGCTTGCTTCATTATCTTTTTTCTTCTTGCTCTTTTAGCAACTGAATTTACTGATCTTGGCATAATTTTTCTGTTTTTTTTGTAGTAAGGCGACTTGAATTGAATCGAAAGTACTTAATGGCCCACTCCAAGGTTATTTTAAATTGTTTTAACCTAAAGAATATTTAGTCAAAAGTTTTTAAAGTCTAATGTCGAAAGTCTTTATGACCTTTGACTTTACAACTTTAAGACTTAATTATAGAATTCTTAATTGTTGTTTGATGCTTTTCATATCTGTTTTGTGAACTAGCGCTGAGTGTGTCAAAGCTAATTTACGTTTTTTAGATTTCTTGGTCAAGATGTGACTTTTGAAAGCATGTTTTCTTTTAATCTTTCCAGAACCAGTAACTTTAAATCGTTTCTTGGCGCTAGATTTGGTTTTCATTTTAGGCATTTTTTCCTAGTGTTTTAATTTATTCTTACTTACTTATCGTTTCCCCTCCCCAGCCCTCCCCAAAGGGGAGGGTGACGAGAAGTTATATTTGTTTCTCCTTTTTTTTGTTCCCCTCCTTCGGAGGGGTTAGGGGAGGATTATTTCTTTTTCTTCGGAGCAATAAACATAATCATTCTCTTCCCTTCAAGAACGGGCATAGCTTCTACTTTTCCAAATTCTTCAAGATCGGTGGCTAATCTCAATAATAAGATTTGACCTTGATCTTTATAAATGATTGAACGTCCTTTGAAGAAAACGAATGCTTTCAATTTTGAACCTTCTTTCAAGAATTTTTCAGCATTTTTTCTTTTAAACTCATAATCGTGTTCATCGGTTTGTGGACCAAAACGAATCTCTTTCACTACAATTTGAGTAGATTTTGCTTTAAGTTCTTTTTCACGTTTCTTTTGCATGTAAACGAACTTTTTATAGTCCATTATTTTACAAACTGGCGGCTCAGCATTTGGCGAAATCTCCACTAAATCTAGTTCGAATTCGTCGGCTAAACGTAAGGCTTCAGAAAGTTTAAAAACTCCAGGCTCAATATTTTCACCTACAAGCCTTACTTCTTGCACACCACGAATAAGATTATTTATTCTGTGGGCATCTTTTTTTTCTACTCGAGGTTGGTAACCTCTATTACTTCTTATTGCTATGACTTTATAATTTAAGTTAAACTGTAAATACTTTTAGTGTTTTGCTGATTTCTTCGTTTACAATTGCAGCAAATTCTTCAATTGTAACGCTAACATTGCCTTTTCCTTCTTGTCCGTGACGACGTATAGATATGGTTCCGTTTTTCTCTTCTTCCTCGCCTACGATCAACATAAACGGGGTTTTTTGCATTTCGGCATCTCTAATTTTCTTCCCGATTGTCTCGTTTCTATTGTCAATTAGGGCGCGAATTTCGTGATTTTCTAGCAGACTTAAAACTTTTTTCGCATATATTTCATATTTCTCGCTCAAAGACAATATTATAGCTTGTTCTGGCATCAGCCAAAGCGGGAATTTTCCAGCGGTATGTTCGATCAAAATGGCAATAAAACGTTCCATAGATCCAAAAGGAGCTCGGTGAATCATAACTGGTGTATGCAATTGATCATCAGAACCTTTATAAGTCAATTCGAAACGCTCCGGTAAGTTATAATCTACCTGAATAGTTCCTAATTGCCATTGTCTTCCAAGAGCATCTTTAACCATAAAATCTAGCTTCGGACCATAAAAAGCAGCTTCGCCATAAGCGACAACTGTTTTCAATCCTTTATCGGCAGCAGCATTGATAATTGCATTTTCGGCTTTCTCCCAATTTTCATCGCTTCCTATATATTTTTCTCTGTTTTCTTGATCACGTAACGAAATCTGGGCCGTGAAGTTTTCGAAACCTAACGAACCAAAAACATACAGAACCAAATCAATCACGTTTTTGAATTCCTGATCCAATTGATCGGGAGTACAAAAAATATGCGCATCATCTTGAGTAAATCCACGAACACGAGTCAAACCGTGTAATTCACCACTCTGTTCATATCTATATACAGTACCAAATTCAGCGTAACGCTTTGGTAAATCTTTGTACGACCAAGGTCTTACATTATAGATTTCACAGTGGTGAGGACAGTTCATAGGTTTCAATAAAAACTCTTCGCCTTCGGCTGGAGTATTTATCGGTTGAAAACTATCAGCACCATATTTAGCATAATGCCCCGAAGTCACGTACAATTCCTTTTGTCCAATGTGCGGCGTAACCACTTGCTCGTAACCCGCTTTCTTTTGCGCTTTCTTCAAAAATTGCTCCAAACGATCGCGCAAAGCAGCACCTTTGGGCAACCACAATGGCAACCCTTGACCCACTTTCGCCGAGAAAGCAAACAATTCTAATTCTTTTCCTAGTTTTCTATGGTCGCGACGTTTGGCCTCTTCCAGCAATTCTAGGTATTCGGTTAAGTCTTTCTGTTTCGGAAACGAAATTCCATAAACACGAGTAAGCTGTTTGTTCTTTTCATCACCGCGCCAGTATGCACCAGCAACACTCATGATTTTCATCGCTTTGATGATTCCTGTATTCGGAATATGTCCACCGCGACACAAATCGGTAAAAGTAGAGTGATCGCAAAAAGTAATAGTTCCGTCTTCAAGATTTGAAATCAACTCTGTTTTGTAAACATTGTCTTTGTAAACTTCCAAAGCTTCCGCTTTAGAAACAGGACGCAATTTAAATTCATGTTTCTCTCTCGAAATAGCTAAAACACGATCTTCGATTTTTTTGAAATCAGCATCCGTGATTTTTTGGTCTTCAAAATCCACGTCGTAATAAAATCCATTCGAGATTGCTGGTCCTAGAGTTAATTTTATCCCAGGATACATTTCCTCAAGAACCTGTGCCATTACGTGCGAAGTCGAATGCCAGAAAGCTTTTTTACCACCATCGTCATTCCATGTATATAATATAAGACTGCCATCCGTTGTCAAAGGAGTTGTGGTTTCCACAATTGTACCATCAAAAGAAGCCGAAATTACATTTCTGGCAAATCCCTCACTAATGCTTATCGCAACATCCATAGGAGTTACGTCTGTAGCAAACTCTTTAACTGACCCATCGGGCAAAGTAATCTTAATCATTGTTTTTAATTTTGTGAATGCAAATATAGCGCATTACTAAAATACATACAATATATAAGTGCAAGTTTATACATTATATATAGTAGTGGTTTTTTTCTAGGAGCTTAATCCCGCTATGCGTTTCAATCTCTTGTTCCGCTATCGCTCTACAAGAGGATTTCCACTACTATCGGGGCTAGGGCAGTTGACAAAAAAGGAAACTCTTTTCAAAAAGCATAAATATTCCTCCTTATATATAGTATGGAAAACTATAATTATTGCAGTTCCAATCAAAGACACGAAACTCAAATCTTTACTATTCACCAAGAATTCCATCCACAAACACTACTAAAATCCTTCGTATCGCGCCTTCCTCTCCTTAGGAGAGGGT
>CANBWX010000021.1 GCA_947373225.1 Flavobacteriaceae bacterium
AAAGTGGGGTCTGTGGTAAGGCCAATAAAAGAATTGAAAGATTTTCAGAAAATTCATTTGAATGTTGGTGAAACCAAAGAGGTGAAATTTGTAATTGACAATCAAAAATTATCTTTCTACAATCAAAAATTAGAATATAAATCAGAACCCGGCGATTTCGATTTGATGATTGGTTCTTCTTCCGAAGATATTCGCTTGAGAGATAAATTCGAATTAGTAGAATAAATTAGTATCTAAAATTTATCAAATGAAATATAATTTAAAAATTTTAAAAACGATTTTCTATATTCAGATGTTGTTTTTTATTGTGAATATTTCGGCACAAAATCAGCCATATTGGAATGATATTCAAGCCTTCAAAAAGCAAGATAGCATTGCAATGCCAACCCATTATAAAACCCTTTTTATAGGAAGTTCTTCCTTTACAAAATGGAAAACATTAGAACAGGATTTACCAGAATACGCACCACTTAATCGCGCTTTTGGAGGTGCAACTTTATTGGATGTAATCCGCTATCAAAAAGATGTGGTTGATAAATACACTCCAGAAAAAATTGTAATTTATTGTGGCGAAAATGACGTTGCTTCTTCGGATATCATAACTGGGAAAATAGTTTTGGATCGGTTTAAAGTGCTTTATCAGCATATTCGAGAACGGTTTCCTACAATCGATATTTATTTCATTTCGTTAAAACCAAGTGTATTGAGATGGAGTATGAAAGACAGAATGATCGATGCTAATAATCAAATTAAGCAATTTTGTAAAAGCCAGAAAAAAACTTATTTTATAAGTATTTGGGACCAAATGTTAGAAAATTCAAAACCAAATCCAGCATTGTTTATCGAAGATAAATTGCACATGAATAATTTAGGTTACGAAATCTGGATGAAGGAAATTCGAAAAAGAATCAAGAAGTAGTGTTTTTAAGACAAATCCAAAATAAAAAAACTCCATTAGAAATAATGGAGTTTTTTGTGGGCGATGAGGGGTTCGAACCCCCGACCCCCTCGGTGTAAACGAGGTGCTCTGAACCAGCTGAGCTAATCGCCCTTTCGGGTTGCAATGTCTTGCGTTATTGCGAGTGCAAATATACACCACTTTTTCATATTCACAAGTAAAATATAGAAAAAACTATAAAATTTCTGCAACTACAAAGGTACTTCCGCCAATGTATATGAAGTCAGATTTTGAGGCACTTTGCAATGCTTTTTTGTAAGATTCTGAAACAGAATTGAATACTTCGCCTTTTAATCCGAAATCAATGGCTTTTTCTTTTAAAATTTGTGTGTCTAAACCACGAGGAATATTGGGTTTGCAAAAATAATAAATAGCGTTTTTTGGAAATAAAGGTAGAACTTCATCTAAATCTTTGTCATTTACCACGCCCAAAACGATATGTAAAGTATCAAATTTCTCTTTTTGGATTTGTTTCATCACAATTTCCAATCCGTTTTTGTTATGTGCCGTATCGCAAATAATTTTCGGATTTTCACCCAATTGTTGCCATCTTCCTTGAAGTCCGGTATTTTTTATAACATACAATAAACCGTTTTCGATATTGGCTTCCGAAACTTTAAATTGATTCTGTGACTTTAAAACTGTAATGGTTTCGATAGCAGTTTTCTTGTTATGAACTTGATAATCACCAATTAAGTCCGATTGATATTCGGCTATGACCAAATTAGCAGCAAAATATATTTCTGAATTATTTGCTGCTGCTTTGGCCAAAAAAACGGGTTTTGTTTCTGTAGTATATTCGCCAATTACAATAGGGATTTTTGGTTTTATAATTCCCGCTTTTTCAAAAGCAATCGCTTCAACTGTGTTTCCAAGAAACTGAGTATGGTCCAAAGCAATATTCGTAATTACCGAAATCAGTGGCGTGATGATGTTTGTCGCATCAAGTCTTCCGCCCATTCCTACTTCGATTATGGCAATATCCACTTTTTCTTTGGCAAAATAATCAAAAGCTAAACCAACTGTCATTTCGAAAAAACTCATGTCATTCGCTTCGAAAAAAACTTTATTCTTGTTGATGAAATCACAGACAAAATCTTCTGGAATTTCTATTCCGTTGATTTTAATGCGTTCTCGAAAATCTTTTAGATGAGGCGAAGTGTATAAGCCTACTTTATAGCCTGCTTCCTCAAGTATTGATGCAATCATGTGTGAGGTAGATCCTTTGCCATTTGTACCAGCAACGTGAATACAATTGAGGTTTTTCTGGGGATTATTGAGATGATTAACTAGTATTTGAATATTGGTTAAATCCTTTTTATAGGCCGAAGCACCTTGTAAATGATACATTGGGAGTTGACTAAAGAGCCAGTTGGTGGTTTCTTGATAGTTCATTTTTTGATTAAAATAGGAGTTAATAAAATATTTTTCGATTTTTATAGTTTAATAGTACATCGAAAAGTATCTTTGAGTGCAAAATTGAAATAATTTTTAGAATTAATGTGTAAAATAATAATATATGTTTAGTTTAATACAATTACAGGCCGATACGATTGCAAATGCTGCTTCAAGTGTAGTTATTGAAAAAATAGCTCCAAATACCGAAATTTCTGTTTTAGGATTTATTTTAAAAGGAGGTTTTTTCTTAATTCCAATTTCTATATTATTATTTTATACTTTTTATCTAATTATTGAACGCTATTTATATATTCATAAAGCATCAAAAATTGACAGCCATTTGATGAAAGACGTGCGAGATAACTTGAACTCAGGTAATTTAGAATTGGCACGATCTATCGCCGAAAGAAGCAATACGGCTTCGGGGAATATTATAAAAGAAGGAATTCTTATTATTGGAAGACCTATCATCGAAATAGAATCGAATATGGATCGCGCCGCCGATATAGAAATTGGCGAAATGGAGAAGCATTTAGGACAACTAGGTCTTATTGCCGGAATTGCCCCAACATTAGGATTTATTGGAACAATATCTGGAGTTATAAAAATATTTTATAGCATTTCGGTAACCGAAAACATCAGTATAGGTAATATTTCTGGAGGTTTATACGAAAAAATGATAAGTAGTGGTTCTGGATTATTAGTTGGTATTATCGCGTATAGCGCTTATCATTTATTAAACGGAAAGATTGATAATTTTGCTTTACGTATTCAGAAACAGATATTGGAGTTTGTAAATATTATTCAAAAAGTATAACAATGTCAATAAAACGAAAAAGAAGATTTCATGCCGAAATAGCGACATCATCATTAAGCGATATCATGTTTTTCTTGTTGTTGTTTTTCTTGATTATATCCACTTTGGCCAATCCCAATGTTATAAAAATGACATTGCCAAAAGCAAAATCTAACGAAAAAACAAATAAACAATACATTAGTTTGTCGGTTACCGAAGACAAAAAATTCTACATCGACAAGCAACCTGTTACTTTTGAAGCTCTAGAAATGACTTTAATGTCTAAAATGAATGCTCAAAAAGATCAAACCGTTATTGTTCGAATTCCATTCAATTTACAAGTTCAGGATTTGGTAGATGTTTTGCAAATTGGTGTTCGAAATAATTTGAAGTTTGTGATTGCAACAAGCCCGAAGTAAAAGAATTTTTTCCTTTTTTTGTCATTTCGACGAAGGAGAAATCACTTAACAAGAGAAGTTACTTAATATTTAAATAGAAAATGCCTCGAATTATCGAGGCATTTTCTATTTATTAATCTAATGAATCCGTCAAAATCCGTTTTATCTGTGTCCCGTTTTTAATTCAAATTGAAATTATAAACAATCTTCCCAACTTGTTTTTCTGGTGCATCGCTGCTGGCGTCCCATCTTGTATTCATCGCTGCAATCGTCGCTTGATCTAACAAACATTTTGCTGTATTTGTCGTTCCTTTTATTCCAGCAATAACATTTGTAGTTTTTCCATTTCTATCCACAGAAACTTCTACAACTACTTTTCCGGTTTCATTACAAGTATATTTTGGGGCTGGTTTTGAAATTGCTTTTCGGTTACCCAAAGAATAACCTGATCCGTTTCCTGAACCGCCGCCACTTCCTGCGCCATAACCGCTTCCAGTTCCTATTCCGTTTCCAGTGCCATTTCCTCCTCCTGTTCCTCCTCCAGAACCTCCAGTGCCATAATAACTGTTTGAACTTAAACTTCCGTTCGATTTTCCTTTGTTTCCTGCGGTTTTATCATCGCCATCGCCACCTTTATTAGATCCTTTTAAAATGCTAGATAAAGCGTCATTTGTATTGTTAGAAACCTTTGGCTTAGCCACAACAGGTTTAACGGCTTCTTTTAAAATGGGCGTTGGTTTTAATGGTTTTTCCTTCTTCGGTATTACCGCAGTTTCTTCGGTAGCATTTTCTTGGGTTAATATAGCTTCATCAGGAGTTGCTTTTGTTGGAGTTTGTTTGGCTTGATTTTTTACATTCAAAACCTCGTTTTTATAATTCGCTCCTGAGCCTAAATCGCTGTCTCCAAAATTTACTGTAACTCCGCCACCGCCGCCACCACCTGTTAATTCAGCCAAATTTGCGGGTGGCCAAAAGCGGATGAAGAATAAAATCAACAACATTGTACCGTATAATAGGACGGATAAAACTATTGATTTTTTTTTATCGGATGAAAGAATCGAACTCATTTAAATTTTAAATTTAGTATGCTTTAGTAAAACGCTGAAAATTACTAAAAATTATTTACAATGGGTTTTAGATTCATAAAGAATCACTTATTTAATTGGCTATGGCGAAAACAAATTACTTTCGAAAATTTTGAGATAGACTTTATTTGTTAAAAATCAATTTATTATAAACTGATTTAACATTGTAAATAAATGTTTTATAGAATATCGCGAAAACGTTATAGTGATTATTAAATTTATAAAGCAAAAGCGAAATTTTCATTTTAAAAAAGTATCTTTGGGTACATTTTTATAACAAAAATCACCATTTATTTTATAATATTATGAACTTTAATCTGACTGAAGAACAATTAATGGTGCAACAAGCCGCCAGAGATTTTGCCCAAAACGAATTATTATCTGGAGTAATCGAAAGAGATGAAAAACAGATTTTTCCAGCCGAGCATATCAAAAAAATGGGTGAACTTGGATTTATGGGAATGATGGTAGATCCAAAATACGGTGGAAGCGGTCTCGATACGATTTCGTATGTTCTTGCAATGGAGGAAATTTCGAAAGTTGACGCTTCGGCTTCCGTGGTGATGTCTGTAAATAATTCGCTTGTTTGTTGGGGATTACAAGAATTTGGCACCGAAGAACAAAAACAACAATGGTTACCAAGTTTGGCTTCAGGTCAAATTCACGGTGCATTTTGTTTGAGCGAACCCGAAGCTGGAAGTGACGCCACTTCGCAAAAAACTACAGCCATTGATATGGGCGATTATTATTTGGTAAACGGAACAAAAAACTGGATAACCAACGGGAGTTCAGCTTCTTTTTATATTGTCATTGCCCAAACAGATGCCGATAAAAAACATAAAGGAATTAATGCCTTGATTATGACTAAAGATATGCCGGGTTTTGCTGTTGGCCCAAAAGAGCAAAAAATGGGAATTCGCGGTTCTGACACACATTCTTTGATGTTTAATGATGTGAAAGTTCCTAAAAAAAATAGAATTGGAGAAGATGGTTTTGGATTCAAATTCGCTATGAAAACTTTGGCTGGCGGGAGAATTGGAATTGCTTCTCAAGCTTTAGGAATTGCTTCTGGAGCATACGAATTGGCGTTGAAATATTCGAAAGAACGAAAAGCTTTTGGTACAGAAATTTGCAATCATCAAGCAATTGCTTTCAAACTAGCTGATATGGCGGTAAATATTGAAGCAGCAAGACATCTTTGTATGAAAGCGGCATGGGACAAAGACAATCATAATAATTATGATATTAGCGGTGCAATGGCAAAGCTTTTTGCTTCTCAAACTGCCATGGACACAGCTGTTGAAGCGGTACAAATACACGGTGGAAATGGTTATGTAAGAGAATATCATGTGGAGCGAATGATGCGCGATGCCAAAATCACTCAAATATATGAAGGCACTTCCGAAATTCAGAAAATTGTGATTTCGAGAAGTATTATTGCGGGATAAATAGGTGTTTTTATTAGAATTTATAAAATCTTTAAAATCGCTTTTTTTAAAGATTTTGCTTAAATTCGCTCTATGAAAAATATTATTATTACAGGAACTTCTAGAGGAATTGGTTATGAACTGGCTTTACAGTTTGCCAATACTGGTCACAATGTATTAGCAATCTCTAGAAAAACGCCTCAAGAATTTATAGAAAACCTAAATATCACATGCCTTTCGGTCGATCTATCTGATGAAACTGAAATGCAACAAGTAGCAAATTTCCTTTCTCATTCATGGAAAAATGTGGATATAATTATACATAATGCAGGAAGTTTATTGTTGAAATCTTTCTCTGAAACTTCACAATCCGATTTCGAAAACATTTATAAAGTCAATGTTTTTGGTGTTGCCAATTTGACCCGTGTTTGCTTGCCTTATTTGCAAAAAGGAAGCCATGTGGTAACCATCAGTTCTATGGGAGGTATTCAAGGAAGTCTTAAATTTGCTGGGCTTTCGGCGTATAGTTCCAGTAAAGGTGCCGTTATTACCTTGTCAGAATTATTAGCCGAGGAATATAAAGAACGTGGTATTTCATTCAATGTTTTGGCTCTTGGAGCGGTTCAAACTGAAATGTTACAAGAAGCTTTTCCGGGTTATGAAGCTCCAATTACAGCAAAAGAAATGGCTGATTATATTTTTAATTTTGCTTTGACCGGTAATAAATATTACAACGGAAAAGTGCTGCAAGTTTCATCTTCAAATCCTTAAGAGTTATAAATTATGAATTATAAGTTATGAGTGAAAGTATTGTTAAAACGAAAAGTTTTGAATTAGCTATTAGAGGTGTTAATTTTTATAAATATTTAGTTTCGGAAAAGAAGGAATTTGTAATAAGCAAACAGTTTCTGCGGTCTGTAACTTCTGTTGGAGCAAATGTTCGTGAAGCTATAAATGCACAAAGCAAAGCTGATTTTATTCATAAATTGTCTATTTCGCAAAAAGAGTGTGATGAAACTATGTATTGGTTGGAACTTTTAAAAGAAACTAATTATATTTCTGAAAATGAGTTTAATTCAATTCATCAACAAAGTAATGAAGTTTTGAAAATCATTAGAAGCATCATAATAACCTCTAAAAAAACTCATAATTCATAATTTATAATTCATAACTATTTTGAGTGAAACTTTATCGAAATATTTGCCCGAACATGCCGTTAAACCAGTTTTCGAATTGATTGTTGTCAATCAAGTTCATCTTAAAATTGTGAATGAACGCGTGACTCGACATGGCGATTATCGAAAAGGGTTGAATGGAAAACACGAAATAACAGTTAATTCGAGTCTCAATAAATATAAATTTTTGATTACCTTAGTTCACGAAATTTCGCATTTGGTAGCTTTTGAAAAATTTGGAAGAAACATAAAACCACACGGAACGGAATGGAAATATTCCTTCCAACGGTTGATGGTTCCATTTATTCGACCTGAGATTTTTCCGAATCATTTGCTTCCTTTATTGGCAAGACATTTTAAAAATCCTTCTGCAAGTAGTGATACTGATACTACATTATCATTGGCATTAAAACAATTTGATGTTCAAAACGATAAAAACTATATCTTTGAAGTACCTTACGGCTGTGTTTTTAGAATTCACAATGGAAAAATTTTTAAGAAAGGAGCACTGAGAACAAAACGATACGAATGTGTAGAAGTTAGTTCAGGGAGAACTTATCTTTTTAATCCCAATGCTGAGGTAGAATTGTTGCCAAGTTGATATAAATTGAAACTAATTTGAGATTGCTTTGGTTCTCGTAAAGACATATAAAATGAACAAAAATTATTACGCAATATTAATGGCTGGAGGAGTAGGTTCTCGGTTTTGGCCAGTGAGTACAACTGATTTTCCAAAACAATTTCACGATATGTTGGGTTCGGGTGACACCTTAATCCAGAAAACTTTTAGCCGCTTATCGAAATTGATTCCGGTTGAAAACATCTTGATTTTAACCAACGAGAGATACAATTCAATAGTTTTAGAGCAATTGCCAATGGTAAAACAAGAGCAGGTTTTATTAGAGCCAGCTATGCGAAATACTGCACCATGTATTTTATATGCTTCGTTAAAAATAAAAAAAATAAATCCAAATGCAGTTATGGTTGTCGCACCAAGTGATCATTGGATTGAAGATGAAAATGCTTTTTCTGAAAATTTGCAACAATGTTTTGATTATTGTGCTGAAGAGAATGCCTTGATGACACTCGGAATTCAACCTACGTTTCCTAACACTGGTTTTGGTTATATCGAATATGATAAAACAGATGTAAATTCGATAAAAAAAGTTTCTCAGTTTAGAGAAAAACCAGATTATGAAACTGCTAAAACGTTTATTAAAAGCGGTAATTTCTTGTGGAACGGTGGTATTTTTATTTGGAGTGTGAAAGCTATAACCGAAGCTTTTGAACAATTTCAACCGCAAATGAATGCTTTGTTTCTTAAAGGGGTCGAAAGTTATAATACTGCAAAAGAAGCCGCTTTCATTGAAGAAAATTATGCCTTGGCCGAAAATGTTTCTATAGATTACGCCGTCATGGAAAATGCTAAAAATGTTTATGTTCTTCCAGCTACTTTCGATTGGAATGACCTTGGAACTTGGGGATCATTGCACGAAAAATTACCAAAAGACAATCATAATAATGCTGTGGTAAATGCTACTGTTTTATTGCGAAATTCATCGAGTAATATCATAAGTACGTCCAAAGATAAAGTGGTAATTATTGACGGACTCGAAGATTATATAATTGTGGATAAAGACAATGTTTTGTTGATTTATCCAAAGAGTAAAGAGCAAGAAATAAAAGGGATTGTATCCCAAATAAAATTAACGTAGTAGTTTTGTAGAAATCGAAAAGAGTAAGATTAGCTTTTTAAATAGGCTTCTCTTACTTTTTTAAATAAATTTGAAGAATAAACAAAGTCAACTATTGCTTGATTATCGGTTCTAAAAATCTCTTCTTTAGAACCTTCCCATTCTTTGTGTCCATTCTTCAAAAAAATAATTTTATCACCAATTTCCATTACTGAGTTCATATCGTGAGTGTTAATCACGGTTGTAATGTTGTATTCGTCGGTTATTTCTTCAATAAGATTATCAATCAAAATGGCTGTGTTTGGATCTAAACCAGAATTGGGTTCGTCGCAAAATAAATATTTTGGTCTATTTACTATGGCACGAGCAATGGCAACACGTTTTTGCATTCCTCCAGAAATCTCCGATGGTAATTTATTGTGTGCATCAATTAGGTTTACTCTTTTTAGAACGAAATCAACCCTTTTTTGTATTTCTGAATTAGAATTTTGAGTAAACATTTTCAACGGGAAACCTACATTCTCGTCAACGGTCATGGAGTCAAATAAGGCGCTTCCTTGAAAAACCATTCCAATTTCGGTACGTAATTCTCGTTTTTCATCTTCCTCAAGTTCGGAATATATTCTACCATCAAATGAAATAGTTCCTAAATCGAGTGTATGAATTCCCAATAGACTTTTTAGCAAAACGGTTTTACCCGATCCGCTTTGTCCGATTACTAAATTGGTCTTTCCAGTTTCAAAAACGGCCGAAACACCTTTAAGAACTTTGCTATCGCCAAATGATTTTTCTGCATTTTTTATTTCTATCATGATCCTAATAACAAATGAGTTATAATATAATTAATTAGAATAATAGATACTGCTGTCCAAACAAAAGACACCGTACTTGCTTTTCCTACTTCGAGTGCGCCACCTTTCATATAATAACCGTGAAAGGATGGAATCGTCGCTAATAACATAGCAAAAATCAATGTTTTTATAAAAGCATACGTAATATGAAATGGATTAAATTCCATTTGAGCTCCTGTAATAAATTCTGTACTTGAAGTAAAACCACCATAAACAGATGCCATCCAGCCACCAAGAACACCTAAAAACATACTTATTCCAATAAGAAAAGGATAAAGTAGTAAGGCAATAATTTTTGGAAAAACTAGGTAATTCAATGAGTTTACACCCATAACTTCTAGTGCATCGATTTGCTCTGTGACTCGCATAGTTCCTATACTTGAGGTGATAAAAGAACCCATTTTTCCAGCCATAATTATAGAAACAAAAGTAGGGGCAAATTCTAATATTACAGATTGTCGTGTGGCAAAACCAATAAGGTATTTCGGGATCAAAGGATTGGTTAAATTTAGAGCGGTTTGAATAGCAACAACACCGCCAACAAAGAAGGAAATGAAAGCCACAATTCCGAGTGAACCAATAATTAAATCATCGATTTCTTTGAAGATTAGATCTTTCATCACAGGCCATTTGGTCTGCTTGATGAAAATTTCTTTCCACATCAAAAAATATTTTCCTATCTGAGATAAATAACGAAGGAGCATCATAGTTTTATAATATTGTCAAAAATAGTTATAAGTTGTGAGTTATGAGTTATAGGTCAAGTTTTTTTAATTCAAAACAACTTTTCTTTCATTTTCTTCAAGCGATAATTCCTGATGAATTTGGCTTGTTCTGGAGTTACTAATAAAGGAGTCTTTGCTGATTTTGCTTTCATAAATCCTTGGATATAATCCAAAAAAAGCAACGGTTTCTTTTTCATCATCGCTAGTTTTGCCGAAGCAATTGCTGTAATGAGAAATCCGTAACCCAAGGTGTAAAAAGCTTCTCCTTGTTTGTAACGTGCAGTTTTATTATAATTAGCGCCTGTTGGTTTCAAGTGTTTTACTATTAATGAAGCATCAGTAACAACTTTCCAACCGTAAAATTTACATAATAACTCGTCAACGGTGTCCCAACCCATTGCTGGTTTTAGGTTTCCTATTTGTGCAAAACATTCTTTTCGATAGGCTTTAAAAGCACCCCGAATATGATCTTTATCGGTGAGGTTTTCAAGAATCCAATCGCCGTTTTTTTCGATGTAAGCAAATCCGCCAGCCATTCCTACTTTTGAATCCTTTTCGAAAATGGATTGAATTCTTTCGAAATAATTGTTCGGCATTATCAAATCGGCATCTAGTTTTACGATGATATCGTACTCATTATCCAAAGTTTCAAAACCTTTGTGAAAAGCTTGAATTACTTTGCTTCCTGGCAAATGTATTGCGCTAGAAGTCTTGTTGACTAACGTAATAAACGGATTTTCTTTGGCGAAAGCCAAAACAATTTCGGCAGTTTTATCGGTAGAATTATCATTGACAATGACAATTTTTTTGGGCAAAACAGTTTGCGAAATCAAAGATTGCAAAGTCAACGAAATAAATGCTTCTTCGTTATGAGCCGGAATGACGATGTAGAAATTCATTATTTTACTTTTTCGGCGTAAACAATATAATATCTTGGAGTGATTAGTCTTAGAAACGGACGGAAGCCAATTTTTTTGACTGGATGCGTAAATTTTTCTCTATCAATAATTTTCCAGCCTGTTTTTTCTAAAAGCCAATCTAATTGCCAGTCTTCAAATTCGTGATAATGTCTGTCCCACATATCTGTTTTACTGCGATAAGCGGAGGAAAACCATAATCGTAACGGAATAGAAATAAGTAATTTATCGGATTTTATAGAGGACAAAATTGTAAACGGATTGAGTAAATGTTCGAAAATTTCGAAAGCAGTTACTACATCTTGTTTCTCAGAGGCAATCCCATTTTGATTCGTGTCTAAATCTTCGCCGGTTGTATTTTTAACTTGAAAACCTTCAGCTTTCATTATTTTTGAAAACGGATTTTCAACGCCTAAATCTAAAATAGTTTCGGATTTTGAGACGTGTTTTTGCAGGAATTCTAAAGTATGTTTGAATCTCTTATTTGGAAATGTTTTCTCGTACATGTTGGTTTTTTAGCCCCGATAGCAGTGGAAATCCTTTTTTGAGGTTTTTTTACCGAAAAAAAGATTGAAACGGATAGCGGGAAATAGCTTCAAATAAAATTAATATCTATAAACAAACGCGTTTATGTTCATTCCAGCACCCACGGATGCAAAAATAAGAACATCGCCTTTGTGTAGTTCTTGGTTTTCAATTTTTCCGCGAATCAATAAGTCTAAAAGCGTTGGAACCGTTGCTACGCTGCTGTTTCCAAGTTCGTGAATGCTCATTGGCATAATATCTTTTGGCACTGGTTTTCCGTATAATCTGTAAAAACGGTGAATGATGGCTTCATCCATTTTTTCATTTGCTTGATGAATCAAGATTTTTTTGACGTCATCAATTCCTAATCCGCTTTTGTCTAAACAGCTTTTCATGGCTGCTGGAACTTTGCTCAAAGCAAATTCATAAATTTTGCGTCCGTACATTTTTATGTAGCGAACATCTTCAGTTAACTCTGGATTGTATGATTTTCCAAAAAACAAATAATTGGCTTCTTCAATGGCATAAGTTGCATTTTCGTAAGCTAACATTCCTGTTTCGTCGTCAGAAGCTTCGACAATTGTTGCTCCAGCTCCGTCAGAATAAATCATAGAATCGCGATCGTGTGGATCTACAACTCTCGATAACGTTTCAGAACCAATAACCAAACAGCGTTTTGCCATGCCAGATTTGATGAAAGCATTGGCTTGAAGCACACCTTCTATCCAACCTGGACAACCAAAAAGGATGTCGTAAGCGACGCATTTTGGATTTTCTATTTTGAGTAAATGTTTGACACGTGAGGCTAAACTTGGAATCATATCCGATTGAGTTGATCCGTGTTTTACATCGCCAAAATTGTGTGCAAAAATAATATAATCAATGGTTTCAGGGTCGATTCCTGCATCTGCAATCGCTTTTTGGGAAGCTAAAACAGCCAAATCGGAAGAACATTGATCTTCTGCAGCATAACGTCTTTTTTGGATTCCAGTTATACTTTTAAATTTTTCTATTACAACTTCGTTTGGATAACCAAATGCACTTCCGTCTTCGTTTAAAAAAACGTGTTTGTCAAAGTCTGTATTGTCAACTGATATTTCTGGAATGTAACTTCCAACTCCTGATATTTTTATTTTCATTAGAATTTCTTTAAAAAAAATGTATGCTAATTTATAGATAAAAACTGTGATTTTTTAAAATAGTCTAAAAAATCTACAATTTAATTTTCATTACTGTTGCTATTGATAGCGCTCTTGTCTTCATGTTTTCTGCCATTGGACCAACAAAATTTTCGTCTATTGTTGTATTGAAATAGTTGAGCCAAATTGCAAAATGTTCTTCAGAGAGTTTTATTTTTTGATTTAAATCCGTGTGAATTTGAAGCACATTTTTTCGGTAGCTTCCTGTATCGAAAAGGATTTGTTGCCAAAAATCAACTAATTCAAGTAAGTGCGGACCTAAATCTATTTTCGCTACTTTGATAAAAACGGGAGCGATTTTGCTATCGGCAAGAAGTTTTAAATAAAACTCACTCATCAATAAATGCAAATCTTCACGGGTTTGAATGTCTCTCATAATTTTGACTATATATAAGCTTCAATTGGTGCACAACTGCAAACCAAATTTCTATCGCCATAAGCGTCATTTGCTCTACGAACTGAAGGCCAGAATTTGTTTTCGGCAATATATTCCAACGGAAAAGCAGCTTGCTCTCTTGTGTAGGGAAAATTCCAAACATCAGCAGTTAGCATCGTTAATGTATGTGGCGAATTTTTCAAAACGTTATTAGTATCCTCGATTGTAGAAGCGTCAATTTCTTTTCTGATAGCAATCATAGCGTCACAAAAACGATCTAATTCTTCTAGGTTTTCGCTTTCTGTTGGTTCAACCATCATCGTGTCATGAACTGGAAACGAAATTGTTGGAGCATGGAAACCATAATCCATTAATCGTTTTGAAATATCAGTAACATCAATTCCGTTTTTCTTGAAAGGATGACAATCCAAAATCATTTCGTGAGCGGCACGTCCTTGTTCTCCAGAATATAATGTATGAAAATGACCTCTCAGTTTTTCTTTGATATAATTGGCATTCAAAATAGCGTGTCTTGTAGAATCTGTCAAACCTTCCGCTCCCAACATCGAAATATATCCGTAAGAAATCAAGCAAACCGATGCAGAACCCCAAGGTGCAGCGGAAATGGCTGTGATTGCGTTTTCTCCACCAGTTGCAATAACAGGATTCGAAGGTAAAAATGGAACTAATTGTTTGGCAACGCAAATTGGTCCAACACCCGGACCTCCACCACCATGCGGAATGGCAAATGTTTTATGCAAATTCAGGTGGCAAACATCAGCTCCAATTGTAGCCGGATTTGTTAAACCTACCTGAGCATTCATATTGGCGCCGTCCATGTAAACTTGTCCGCCGTTATCGTGAATAATTTGTGTAATTTCTTTGATGGCACTTTCGAAAACGCCATGAGTGGAAGGATAAGTTACCATCAAACACGATAAATCGGCTGCGTGAAGAATTGCTTTTTCACGTAAATCTTCGACATCGATATTTCCGTTTTCCAATGTTTTGGTTACAATAACTTTCATTCCTGCCATTGCTGCCGAAGCGGGATTTGTTCCGTGTGCCGATGAAGGAATAAGTGCAATGTTTCTATGGTGGTCACCGCGAGATTGGTGGTAAGCACGAATCACCATTAATCCAGCATATTCGCCTTGAGCACCTGAATTAGGTTGCAATGTAGTACCTGCAAATCCGGTGATAATACTCAATTGGTTTTCTAATTTATGCAACATTTCTTGATATCCTTGTGCTTGATCTAATGGCGCAAACGGGTGAATATTGCTCCAGTTAGCATTGCTCAAAGGCAACATTTCGGAAGCCGCATTCAGTTTCATGGTACAAGAACCCAAAGAAATCATGGAGTGATTCAATGATAAATCTTTACGTTCAAGCATTTTTATATAACGCATTAGCGCCGTTTCTGAATGATATTTGTTGAAAACATCATGTTGTAAAAAAGTCGAAGTTCTTTCTAATTGAGAAGGAAAATGATTCACTTCAGAAACGTTTTCTATTGTAGTTGCCTGCGTATTATTTGCAGAAGCAAAAATAGCAACAATCTTATTTAAATCGGAAAGACTTGTGGTTTCATTCAAAGAAATTGAAACGGTATTGTCGTCGATATAATAGAAATTGATTTCGTTTTGTTCGGCAATTACTTTTACTTTTTTGGCATCAGCCTTAACAACGATAGTGTCAAAGAAAGCCGTATTGGTTTGTTGTAATCCTAATTTTTCTAATTCGTTTGCCAAAGTTGCGGTCAATGAATGTAATTTATTAGCAATATATCGCAAACCTTTTGGACCATGATACACCGCGTACATTCCTGCCATAACCGACAATAAAACTTGTGCTGTACAAATATTCGAAGTTGCTTTATCACGTTTTATATGTTGCTCGCGTGTTTGCAAAGCCAAACGCAAAGCGCGATTCCCGTCAGTATCAACAGTTACACCGATGATTCTTCCCGGCATGCTTCTTTTGTATTCGTCTTTTGTGGCAAAATAAGCCGCGTGAGGCCCGCCATAACCTAACGGAATTCCGAAACGTTGCGTGGTTCCAAGAACAACGGCAGCGCCCATTTCACCAGGAGAAGTTAGTTTTGTCAAACTTAAAATATCAGCAGCAACGGCAACTTTTATTTCGTTGTTTTTTGCTTTGGCAATAAAATCGGCATAATCATGAACTTGTCCGTATTTACCCGGATATTGAAGAATTGCTCCAAAAAATTCGGTGGAAAAATCAAAATTTTCGTGATTTCCAATTACTAATTCCACCCCGATTGGAGCCGAACGTGTTTGTAAAATCGACAAAGTTTGGGGTAAAATTTCCTCTGAAACGAAGAATTTATTGATGTTGCTTTTCTTTTGATCGCGAGAACGAACATCAAATAATAAAGCCATAGCTTCGGCAGCGGCAGTTCCTTCGTCAAGCAAAGAAGCGTTGGCAATTTCCATTCCGCTTAGTTCGATGACCATGGTTTGGAAATTTAGAATAGCTTCTAAACGACCTTGCGAAATTTCGGCTTGATAAGGCGTATAAGCCGTGTACCAACCCGGATTTTCGAAAATATTTCTTTGAATTACGGCAGGAACAATCGCTTGATTGTAGCCTAAACCGATATATGATTGAAAAACTTTATTTTTATTTCCCAGCTGCGAAATATGGTTTGAATATTCGTATTCTGTCATTGCCGGCTCTAAATCTAACGGCGATGTTAAGCGAATGTCATTTGGTATAGTTTCAGAAATCAATTGGTCCAAGGTATCGGCGCCAATAGTTTTTAACATAATTTGAAGGTCATTTTCTCTTGGCCCAATGTGTCTTAAAGCAAAAGCATCTGTTTTCATATAGAGGTAAAAGTATTGTTTTTTATGAAGCGCAAATTTATGGATTATATTCAGAAGAAAGGGGGTTCAAACTATTGATTTTTAGGAATTTTTCAACTAAAACACGGTGTTGTTAACAGTCTTGCTTATTTTTGCAGTATGAAGGTTTTCAAAAAGGTATTGAATTTTTACATTCAAAGCAGTATTCATGTGGCTTTGTCAGTGTTTGCATTGGTACAAATAACGGATTGTATGTTCCAAATTCCCATGGATCAAGCGGTTGCTTACTTTGCCTTTTTTGGAACTATTGTGGGTTATAATTTTGTAAAATATGACAGCGTGGTTCGAACCAAAAAATTGCAAATACGAAACAGTCTAAAAGCAATTATTCTATTCAGCTTGTTTTCCTTTATTGCAGTGGGATATTTCTTTTTTCAATTGCAACGAATTACACAAATTGTCTCGGTTGCTTTTTTGGTATTGACCTTATTATATACGCTTCCGTTTTTTCCTAATCGAAGAAATGCGAGGAATTGGGCTGGGGTAAAGATTTATATTGTGGCTTTATGTTGGGTCGGAGTTACTTTGGGTTTACCAATTTTAAATGCCGAAATAGCAATAACTTCCGATTTTTATCTCAAATGTGTGCAACGATTTCTACTGATTTTTATATTAATTCTCATTTTTGAAATCATCGATTTGGCAAATGACGATCCACATTTGCAAACTGTTCCGCAGCAAATAGGAGTGAAGCGAACTAAAATTCTTGGCTATATTTTGACGATTATTTTTTATTTTTTAGAATTTTTAAAAACTAATTTCGATCAAAAACAGCTAATTGTCAATCTGATTTTGGTAAGTAGTATCGCTTTTTTTCTGCTTTTCGCTAACGAAAAACGATCTAAATATTACACTTCTTTTTGGGTAGAAAGTATTCCGATTATTTGGTGGTTGATGTTGCTTTTAATCCAATAAAAAACCGAAGCATTGCTACTTCGGTTTCTATATTCTAAAGATTAAAAATCTATAATAATCCTGCACGTTTTAGCAACGCTTCAGGTTTTGGTTCTTGTCCTCTAAAGCGTTTGTATAATAGCATCGGATGTTCGGTTCCGCCTTTTGAAAGCACATTTTCTTTGAACTTTGTCGCTACTTCTTTGTTGAAAATTCCTTTTTCTTGAAAATATTCAAAAGCATCTGCATCTAGCACTTCCGCCCATTTGTAACTGTAATAGCCAGACGAATATCCGCCTTGAAAAATGTGGGAGAAAGCAGTACTCATCGCGTTTTCTTTTACATCAGGATATAATTGTGTCGCTGCAAATTGCTCGGTTTCGAAAGCTTTAATATCCGTAATATTTGATGGATCTTGTCCATGCCAACCCATATCCAGCAATCCAAAACTCAATTGACGCATGGTTGCAATTCCTTCTTGAAAACTCGCACTTTCTTTGATTTTGTTGACTAATTCCATCGGAATTATTTCGCCAGTTTCATAATGATAAGCGAACAAAGCCAATGCTTCCGGTTCGTAAGCCCAGTTTTCCATAATCTGGCTTGGTAATTCTACAAAGTCCCAATACACCGATGTTCCAGATAAACTTGGGTACGTTGTATTAGCCAACATTCCATGTAATCCGTGACCAAATTCGTGAAATAAAGTAGTTACTTCGTTGAATGTCAAAAGCGATGGTTTGGTTTCGGTGGGTTTTGTAAAATTACAAACGTTCGAAATATGTGGTCTTTCGTTGATTCCGTTTTTTACATATTGTGATTTGAATGACGTCATCCAAGCACCGTTTCGTTTGCCTTTTCTCGGGAAGAAATCAGCATAAAAAACCGCCACTAATTCGTTGTTTTCATCTTTTACTTCGAAGGTTTTTACGTCTTCGTGGTATTTGTCAATTTCGAAATTCTCTTCGAAAGTGATTCCGTATAGTTTTTGTGCAATTGTGAAAGCGCCGTCTAAAACTTTCTCTAATTGAAAATAGGGTTTCAATATTTCATCATCCAAACTAAACAATTGTTGTTTCAGTTTTTCCGAATAATAAGCGCCGTCCCATTTTTCTAGTTGTTCGATTCCGTCTAATTCCTTGGCGAAAGCCGCTAATTGTGCAAATTCTTTTTGTGCTGCTGGTTTGGCTTTGGCCAATAAATCATTCGAAAACGAAATTACTTTTTCTGGGTTTTCTGCCATTCGTTCTTCGAGAACAAAATGCGAATGCGTTTTATAACCCAAAACCTGCGCTCTATCAAAACGTAATTTTGCAATTTTCAGAACGATTTCCTGATTGTCGAATTCGTTGTTTTGAAAAGATCTTGCGCCAAAGGCAATTGCCATTTTCTTACGCAATTCGCGATTATCGGCATAAGTCACAAACGGAATATAACTTGGATGATCCAAGGTGAAAATCCAACCTTCTTTTTCTAGGCTTTTCGCCAAAGAATGAGCCGCTTCGCGAGTTCCTTCGGGTAAACCTGCCAAATCATTTTCGTCAGTAATATGCAATTCGAAAGCGTGTGTTTCTGCCAAAACATTTTCGCCAAACTGTAAACTCAACTTCGATAATTCTTTGTCGATTTCGCGTAATTGATTCTTTTTATCTTCCGATAAATTGGCTCCGTTTCTAGCAAAACTTTTGTATTTTTTGTCTAAAAGCGTTGTTTGTTCTGGGTTGAGGTTTAGTTTTTCTCGTTGCTCGTAAACTGTTTTTACTCTTGCAAACAATTCAGGATTAAGACGAATATCATTTCCAAATTCGGATAATAAAGGTGAAACTTCTTGGGCTATTTTTTGCATTTCGTCGCTCGTTTCTGCCGAATTCAGGTTGAAAAAGATACTCGAAATTCGGTCTAAAATATCGCCGCTAAAATCTAAAGCTTCGATTGTATTTTCGAAAGTAGGTTGAATAGGATTATTTACAATTCCGTCAATTTCGGATTTTGCTAATTCGATTCCTTTTATGAAAGCAGGAAGATAGTCCTCGTTTTCGATTTTCGAAAAAGGAGCAGTGTTGTATTTTGTATTGAAATGGTGTGTTAAGACGCTCATCGTTTTGTTTTTTAGCCCCGATAGAAGTGAAAATCCTTTTCTTTTTTTCTTTAAAAAAGAAAAGATTGTAACGGATAGCGGGAAATAGCTCCTGAAAAAGAACAGGATAATTATTGATTATTTGTTGTGAATGCTTTTTGAAGCTATTAGTACAGTTTCTTTTAGTCCGGTTTTGTATAAGATAATTTTATCCAAGACGCATTTGTCAGAAGTTCCGATAATTTGAGCGGCTAAGATTCCAGCGTTTTTGGCTCCGTTTAGCGCTACAGTTGCCACAGGAACTCCGCCTGGCATTTGTAAAATTGATAAAACTGAATCCCAACCGTCGATAGAATTGCTTGATTTTATTGGGACGCCAATTACGGGCAATGGCGACATGGAGGCGACCATTCCGGGTAAGTGAGCGGCTCCGCCAGCACCTGCGATTACTACCGAAATGCCGCGTGTGTGGGCGTTTTGACTGAAATCGAAAAGTTTTTCGGGCGTTCTGTGTGCCGAAACAATATCGACTTCTATTTCTATATCAAAACCTTTTAGGATGTCGATGGCTTCTTGCATGACGGGCATATCGGATATGCTTCCCATTATTACGGCTACTTTCATTTTGTTTTTTTATTTAAAGATTTAAAGATTTAAGAATTCAAAGATTTAATTGGAATGTTATTTTTGAAAAAACCAATTTTTCAATCTTTTAATTTTTCAATCTTTTAATTTATGAAATTACTCTAATTGTATTCTTTACATCTTCGGCAATTCGTCTTGCTTCGGTTATGTCTTCGTTTACGATGGTTACATGACCCATTTTTCGGAAAGGACGTGTTTGTTTTTTTCCGTAAATGTGTGGCGTAACACCATTCCAAGATAATATTTTTTCGATTTTCTCGTAAATAACATCACCTGAAAAACCTTCTTCGCCAACTAAATTTACCATGATTCCGGCAACTTTGCTGTCGGTATTTCCTAGAGGTAAATCCAAAATGGCACGCAAATGGTTCTCGAATTGTGAGGTGTAACTGGCTTCGATAGAATAATGTCCTGAATTGTGTGGGCGAGGAGCGACTTCATTTACCAAGATTTCATCGTCAAAAGTTTGGAACATTTCGACAGCCAAAAGACCAACATGATTGAATTTTTCGGAAACATCGAGTGCAATTTCTCTTGCTTTTAATGCTACTTTATCATCGATTCGTGCTGGGCAAATCACATATTCTACTTGGTTGGCTTCAGGATGAAATTCCATTTCGACAACTGGATACGTTTTGATTTCGCCAGAAGGACTTCGGCAAACGATAACAGCTAATTCATTTTTGAATTCGACCATTTCTTCGGCGATACATTCTACGTTGGGTAAATTCTCAACGTCTTCAAGACTTCTGATGATTTTTACACCATTTCCGTCATAACCAAATTCGGTGCATTTCCAAACGAAAGGCAAAGCGATATTAGATTCGACAATTTCGACAACGAGACTTTTTAAATTATTGAATGTTTTCGAAGGAGCTGTTGGGATATTATTTTCTATATAAAAGGCTTTTTGGATTCCTTTGTTCTGAATGAGCTTCAAAGTTTTTGGCGAAGGATATACTTTTAGACCTTCATTTTCTAATTTTTCCAAAGCGTCAAGGTTAACCAATTCGATTTCGAAAGTTAGAACATCGACTTGTTTACCGAAATCATAAACGGTTTGAAAGTCCATTAAATCTCCTTGAAAAAATTTATTGCAAGCGATTTTGCATGGTGCTTCATCACTTGGATCAAGAACATAAGTTTGAATATCGAATTTTCGGGTGTCGAATAGCAGCATTTTGCCGAGTTGTCCGCCGCCGAGAATTCCCAATTTAAAATTAGACGAAAAATAATTCATGTATTTAAAGTTTATTTAAAAATTCATCTGGAGTGAATACGTTGATTTCTGAATATTTAAAATCTTTCAAATCTCTAGTTATTATGCAATCCATTGTGTTTATTGATTGTGCCGCCGTGATTTGAATAGCGTCTTCAAAATCTTTGTGGCTGGATTTGAGGCTTTTTTTTAAAATAGATTCGGTAACGGCAATTATTGAAATGGTATCTAATAAATCTTCAATAATCGAACGTAACTCTTTTTCGTCAACCACTCTTTTCGCAATATAATGCATGGTCGCAATAGAATGAGATGACGAATACATTTTGATTTTATGTCGTTGACAATAGTCGAAAATTGAAATTGCATTTTTTGAAAATGGAAACCGATTAGCTACAATGTCTACCAAAATATTAGTGTCAAGAAAAATGTTTTTAAAAACCATATTTTTCTCTGTAATGTTCTTCTTTAATCTTTTCTTCGTCAAAATCGGGCGGAAGCGTTATTCTGCCAATAAGTTTCTTAACTTTTGGATGAATATCGTCGGCTATTTCTGATTTTACCGTAAGGTTTTTGAAGTACGTTTCTACTAATTCAGACAAACTTCTACCTGTTTTTTTTGCATACGATTTTGCGTCTTCAATTACAGTTTTTTCAAGCGATAATGTGAGTTTAGTATTCATATACGTAATGTTTTTACAAATGTACGTAAATTATTTTTTTTGGTTGTTAATTTTTTTCAAAATTTCCCTCGCAACTGCTTTGTATGCCGCCGAATGCGTTTTGTAATCTTTGTTTAAAAGGATTCGTAATTCGGGATAAATCCAGTCGACGTGTTTTCCTATTATATATAAGGTCCGAATAGAGTAGCATTTTGAAGCAACTTTGGTATCGTTTATTAACCAATCGAAACAGGATTCGGTGATTTTTTGTAGCTGAATTTCTGAAAGTGGAATGTTCTTTTTTCTGTAATATGAAGTAATTATAAACAGGCAAATTTTAGAAGCGGGTCTAATTGCAGAATCTATCTTGAAATCAGGCAAAACTTCACAAAAATCTGTTATTAAAGGAATAAAAAGTTCTATTTGTTCTTCGCAAACTAATTCAAGAATCCAACATGCTTTGTGGTGGTTTTTGTCTTTGGTGTTGAAAGCAATTTTGGTTAAATCCTTTAAATACGCAGGATTAGCAAAGATGAAATCCCTATTTTCTTCTCTACTTTCTCTAAGTCCCGAACTTTTGACAATCTGATTATAATAATCTGCATTCATTATGTAAATATACCAAATTAGCAAAAAAGTCTGGCTATTTTATTTTTAATACTTAATACTTTACTAAATTTGCAACTGCACTTTTAAAAATAAAAACACATGTTACAACTTCACGATAAACAATTTGTTCCGTTTATTTCTGCTCAGGAAATAGACTTTGCTATTGCGAAAATAGCTGCGCTTGTAGAAGATGATTTTGCTGATGAAACACCACTATTTATTGGGGTTTTGAACGGATCTTTTATGGTCGTTTCTGATTTTATGAAACATTATAAATCACCTTGCGAAGTTAGTTTTATAAAAATGGCTTCTTATGAAGGAATTTCTTCAACAAATGATGTAAAACAATTAATAGGTTTAGACCAAGATTTAACCGGTAGAACCGTTGTTATTATTGAAGACATTGTTGATACTGGCAATACTTTGGTAGCCTTAAAAGAATTATTCAAGAAACAAAATGTGAAGCATTTTAAGATTGCGACACTTTTTTTTAAACCAGAAGCGTACAAACAAGACGTTAAAATAGATTATGTTGGTATTCGAATTCCAAATAAATTCATCGTTGGTTTTGGATTAGACTACGACGGATTAGGTAGAAATTTACCGGAAATTTACCAATTAAAAGATTAATACAACTAACCACAACTTATAACTACACTAATGATTAACATTGTTTTATTCGGTAAACCCGGCGCAGGAAAAGGAACGCAAGCAGAATTTTTGAAAGAAAAATATAATTTAACCCATTTATCTACGGGTGATATTTTTAGATTTAACATCAAAAACGATACTGATTTAGGAAAATTAGCCAAAAGTTATATGGACAAAGGCGATCTAGTTCCAGACGAAGTAACCATTAAAATGTTACAAAGCGAAGTAGAGAATAATCCACTTTCTGCTGGATTTTTATTCGACGGTTTTCCAAGAACTTTAGCTCAAGCTAAATCATTGGATCAATTTATAGAATCTAAAGGACAAAACATCACTGCAACAGTGGCGCTAGATGCCGACGATTCTATCTTGGTAGCACGTCTTTTAGAAAGAGGAAAAACTTCAGGAAGACCAGACGATCAAGACGAAGAAAAAATTAGAAATCGTTACGAGGAATACAACCAAAAAACAGCTCCTTTGATGGATTATTACAAAGGTCAAGGAAAGTTTCATGCTGTAAATGGTATAGGAACGATACAAGAAGTTAACGAAAGATTGAACTTGGTTTTCGACAATTTATAGTCGATTTTAAGGCTTGGATATAAATTTCGAGCATTCAATTTTTTTTTCGATATTTGCAAACTGAAAAGGAGCTATTTCCGATTGATGGATTTATGCTCTTTTTTTGTAATTTTAAACAATGGAAATTCTAATAATTCTTTTTTTAATTCTTTTAAACGGTGTTTTTTCTATGTCAGAAATCGCACTGATTTCGGCCAGAAAAAGTAGATTAGAAAGTGCAGCAAAAAAAGGCAATAATAAGGCGCAATTAGCATTAGACTTAGCTAATTCTCCTAGTAAATTGCTCTCAACTACGCAAATAGGAATAACGCTTATAGGAATACTTACAGGAATTTACAGTGGTGATAATATTACGAAAGAGGTTGAGGTTTTTATAGGAACATTCGCGATTTTAAAACCATTTTCGCATACGATAGCGGTTGGAATTGTGGTTTTGATTTTGACTTTTTTCTCTTTGGTTTTAGGGGAATTACTACCCAAAAGAATTGGGTTAAATCATCCCGAAGCTATTGCAAAAGCAGTCGCATTTCCGATGAAAATAATTTCGATTATTACGGCGCCATTTATTTGGATGTTGACGATTTCGACCGATTTTTTATTGGATATTTTGAAAATAAAACCCACTGCCGACGGTAAAGTGACTGAGGAAGAAATCAAGGCGATTATCAAAGAAGGAACCGAAGGCGGGGAAGTTCAGGAAATTGAACAAGATATTGTGGAACGTGTTTTTCATATTGGAGACAGGAAAATAAACTCCTTGATGACACACCGAAAATCGGTTGTTTTATTGCCTTTGCATTCGACGAAAAGTGAAGTGAGAGAATTTATGCTCAAAGAATTGCATTCTATTTATCCTGTTTATGGGGATAATTATGATGATATTTCAGGAGTTGTAAACTTGAAAAATATTTTCGCCACAATCGAAAAAGAAGACTTTAATTTGACCGATATAATGACCGAAGCCCCATTTTTGATGGAACACACCACCGCTTACAAAGCATTGGAAAAATTCAAAAAAACAGGAATTCATTATGCTTTTGTTTCGGATGAATATGGTGTTTTTCAAGGAATAATTACTTTGAATGACATTCTTGAAGCTTTGGTGGGTGACGCATCCGATTTTAACAAAGAGGAATTTAAATTGGTCGAAAGAGAAGATGGATCTTGGATGGTGGATGGACATTATTCCTTGCATGATTTCTTAACTTATTTCGAATTAGACGAGTTGATAAATGATTATGAAGTGACCACGGTGAGTGGATTAATAATGACTGAACTTTCGCATATTCCGAAGCAAGGAGAAAAGTTAGTTTGGCATAAATTTGAATTGGAAGTCATTGATATGGATGGCGTGAAGATAGATAAAGTGATGGTGAAAGCCTTGAAAAAATAGAAATAGGTTCAGGGTCTTGGGTTTTAGGTATTAATTTTTACCAAAACCCAAAACCTAAAACCCAAAACTCAGAAATAATGACAGAAGGAAATTTTGTAGACTACGTAAAAATATATGTTTCTTCCGGAAAAGGAGGAAAAGGATCTACGCATTTGCATAGAGAAAAATTTATCGAAAAAGGGGGACCAGATGGTGGCGATGGGGGTCGTGGTGGACACGTATATTTGGTGGGAAATAAAGGTCTTTGGACTTTATTTCACCTGAAATTTGCGCGTCATATCAAAGCGGGTCACGGTGGAGATGGTGGTGGCGACAGAAGCACCGGTGCAGATGGAGATGATAAATTTATCGAGGTTCCGTTGGGAACTGTTGTAAAAGATAAGGAAACGGGTGAAGTTTTATTCGAAATCACTGATGACGGAGAAAAACAAATTCTTTCCCGTGGTGGAAAAGGTGGACTTGGAAACTGGCATTTTAGAAGTTCGACCAATCAAACGCCAAGATATTCCCAACCCGGTTTACCAGGGATAGAAATGGATGTTATTCTTGAACTTAAAGTTTTGGCCGATGTTGGTTTAGTAGGTTTTCCGAATGCAGGAAAATCAACGTTATTGTCGGTTTTGACTTCGGCTAAGCCAAAAATTGCTGATTATCCGTTTACGACTTTAAAACCAAATCTTGGAATTGTGGCGTATCGTGATTTTCAATCTTTTGTAATCGCCGATATTCCTGGAATTATCGAAGGAGCAGCTGAAGGAAAAGGGCTTGGACATTATTTCTTAAGACATATCGAAAGAAACTCGACTTTGTTATTCTTGGTTCCTGTTGACACACCAAATATTAAAGCGGAGTACGATATTCTTGTGAACGAATTGACGAAATACAATCCTGAAATGCTTGATAAAGAGCGTTTATTGGTGATTTCTAAATGTGATATGCTGGATAATGAACTCAAAGCGGAGTTGAAAGTTCAATTAGATAAAGAATTCAAGGACATTCCGTATATGTTTATTTCATCGGTTGCGCAACAAGGTTTGTCCGAGTTGAAAGATAAACTTTGGAAAATGTTGAATGATTAAATAACGTTATTTAATATAAAAAAAAGGGTTCTATTTCTAGAACCCTTTTTTGTTTTGTGTAATTATTTAGTATTGTAAGTGTCAAACAAAAACTGCAAAGTTTCAGGAATATTATTCGCTTTCATCGTTGGATAATGGGTTGGGGTATTTAACCAGTTTTCGATTATTTGGTCAAAATTAGTGCCAACTTCATAAACAACAGGAACGCCCATTTTCTTTAATGCGGCAGCGTTACATTCTTGTTCGTAATGATTTCGAATGGGAATACTTAGTATTTTTTTTCCAAGGAATAAAGCTTCTGACGGAGTTTCGAATCCACCACCAGTGATGATGCCATCGCAATTAATCATGCTTTCATTAAACTGTTTTTGGTTTACAGGATAGTAGGTAATGTTGCCAACTGTATGTTTGAATTCTATATCATTCAAAAACCAATGAAATTGGTGTCCAGAAAGTTTATTGAACGCTTTTTCTAAGCAATCTTTTTGGAAAGAAGGTAGATAAACCGTGATGTGACCGAGATTTTTTGGATCTGTATTTACAATCTCGTCTTTGATTATTGGAGGATGAATAAAGGAATCGTATTTTTCAAAATGCAATCCAATATGCTTTGGCGAAGGCGCATAATGTTTCAGAATCATTTCGCCCATTAGGCTCTTTTTTTCTGGTCTTGGCGTAGCATCCGAAATAAAACTCGCTTGATGACCAAACTGTACCGAATGCACGTTTTGCATTTTGCACGCAAGTGAAGTAATCGAATCAAAATCATTAATTACCACATCATAATCTTTTAGAGGTAAGGATTTAGCATCTTTATACATCTGAACAGGTTGAACATTCTTGGCGATATCCCAATAATTCAATCCGCCACATTTGCTGTAATGCAAGCTACAACCGGCGCTTTTGAATTTTACAGGCAAATCTATATTTAGACTGGCATTGTTTCCGCTCAAAAAAAAATCTACCGAGCCAAATTTCTGTAAATAAGGATATAATTGCATCGCTCTGCTTATGTGTCCGTTTCCTGTAGCTTGTATGGCGTAAAATATTTTCATTGTTTTGAAAGCTTTAAATTAGGATAAAATCTTGTTTACAATATCATTATCGACTTTGTCTTCTTTATGATCTTGGTTCGAATAATCCGATTTTTTATAGTGATAAATAGACCATTTCTCTTTTTTATATTCCAAAGCGGTAAGATTTTCGATCCAATCGCCACTATTTAAATAAAGAACTTTTCCGTGCTCATTTTCTACGATCTTCATTTGTGGTTTATGAATGTGACCACAAACAACATAGCTGTATTTTTTTTGGATGGCGATTTCGGCAGCAGTGGTTTCAAAATTCGAGACAAAGGAGACTGCTTTTTTTACGCTGTCTTTAATCATTTTCGAAAAGCTTCGTTTCTCTTTTCCTAAAGCAGTCAAAACCCAATTAATTAAACTGTTGATCAATATCAATAGATCATAACCTTTTCCGCCTAGTTTTGCAAGTACTTTGGCATATCCTTTTGTAGAAGAATCAAATACGTCACCGTGAAAAATCCAAGTTTTTTTTCCGTCTAAATCCAAGATTAATTTGTCTACTAATTCAAAATTTCCAAGAATAAAATCGGAATATTTTCTCAAAGCTTCATCGTGGTTACCGGTGATATAGATGACACGAGTTCCTAGATTCGACATTTTTATGATGTGTCTCAGAACATTCATATGAGCAATTGGGAAATAACGTTTGCTAAAACTCCACATGTCAATAATATCTCCGTTTAGCACCAAAGTTTTTGGATTGATAGATTTAAGATATTGAAGTAACTCTACAGCGTGGCAACCATAAGTTCCTAAATGTACATCGCTTAGAACAACTAAAGGAATTTTTCGTTTTCGTTTCATAATTAGTTTTCGCAAAACTAAGTAGTCAATGTTATGTGAATGTTTATTCTATATTATGATTTCTTTTCGATTTGTTGTGAATTTTTTAAGACATAATAATGAGTCAATTCTTTTAAAATTTCTTTATTTTTGAAAGATGAAACAAATACTATTTGTCTTTTTACTATTTCCATTCATGATTTGGTCCCAATCTGATTTTGATAAAGGGAAAAAATTATTTGAAGCAGATAAAATGGAACAAGCCCAGTCCGTTTTTGAAGCTTTTCTGGCTGCAAATCCTTCTCATTTAAAAACAATCGAATATTTAGGAGATATTGCCGCTCATAATAAATCATGGGATAAAGCCATTGGATATTATAAAAAATTAAAACAATTGAAACCTTCCGAAGCAAATTATTATTATAAATACGGTGGAGCTCTTGGATTGAAAGCTAAAGAAGTCAACAAATTCAAGGCTCTTGGTATGATTGGCGAAATAAAAGAATCGTTTGAAAAAGCAATTGTTTTGAATCCAAAACATATTGAAGCGCGTTGGGCATTGGTCATGTTATATATGAAACTCCCCAGTATTGTTGGCGGAAGCGAATCGAAAGCAGTACAATATTCGAATGAATTATTGAAATTATCTCCCGTTGACGGTTATTTATCGAAAGGTCAAATTGACGAACATTTCGGAAAATACACCTCGGCAGAAGAACAATATAAAAAAGCAATTGCAGCAGGAAGTACTAAAACTGGAGCTCAAATGCTGGCTAATTTAAAGAATAAAACGAAAAAAGCCCCCTAACCCCCGAAGGGGGAATTCTCAACTTGTAAATAAAATATAGTTTAAAATATAAAAATAATTATGAATTTAAATGATAACAATAATAGCTCTGTTCCCCCTTTGGGGGCTAGGGGGCTACATTTCATAGCTATTGGCGGCAGCGCGATGCACAATCTGGCTTTAGCGTTACACAACAAAGGATATCAAGTTACAGGAAGCGACGATGCGATTTTTGAACCATCGAAAACGCGCTTGACCAATAAAGGAATTTTACCAGCAGAAATGGGTTGGTTTCCCGAGAAAATAACTAAAGACATTGAAGCTGTTATTCTCGGAATGCACGCCAAAGCCGATAATCCAGAATTGCTAAAAGCACAGGAATTAGGCTTGAAAATTTATTCGTATCCCGAATTTTTATACGAGCAATCTAAAAATAAAACCCGTGTGGTTATTGGTGGTTCTCACGGAAAAACTACGATTACATCGATGATTTTGCATGTGATGCATTTTCATAATATCGAAGTGGATTATATGGTGGGTGCACAACTCGAAGGATTTGATACAATGGTTCATCTTACCGAAGAAAATGATTTTATAGTTCTTGAAGGCGATGAATATTTGTCTTCACCAATAGATAGAAGACCGAAATTTCATTTATATCAGCCGAATATTGCGCTAATTTCAGGAATTGCTTGGGATCATATCAATGTTTTTCCAACCTATGATTTTTATGTAGAGCAGTTCGAAATTTTCATTGGCAAAATTACCAATGGAGGAATTTTGGTTTATAACGAAGAAGATCCAGAAGTTCGCCGTGTTGCCGAAGCAGCAACGAATCCAATCCGAAAAATGCCGTATATCACACCAAAATATGAAGTGAAAGATGGTGTTACATTGCTGGAAACTCCAGAAGGCGCCATGCCAATTGAAGTTTTTGGAGCGCATAATTTGAATAATCTGGCTGGTGCCAAATGGATTTGTCAAAATATGGGCGTTGACGAAGCTGATTTTTATGAAGCCATCGCTAGTTTTAAAGGAGCCTCAAAACGCTTGGAAAAAATTGCCGAAAGCAAAACCAAAGTAGCTTACAAAGATTTCGCCCATTCGCCAAGCAAAGTCGCTGCTACTACAAAAGCCGTGAAAGAACAATATCCGAATAGAACCTTAATTGCTTGTTTAGAATTGCATACGTATAGCAGTTTGAATGCGGAATTTCTCAAAGAATATGAAGGCGCATTACAATATGCTGATGTTGCCGTTGTTTTTTATTCGCCAGATGCAGTTAAAATCAAGCAACTTGAAGAAGTAACCTACGATCAAATCGCCAATGCTTTTAACAGAAAAGATTTAATCATTTATACCAATCCGGTAGCTTTTAAAGAGTATCTTTTCAATCTGAATTTTGAAAACTCGGCTTTGTTATTGATGAGTTCCGGAAATTATGGCGGATTAAATTTTGATGAGGTAAAAGAGTTGATTGAATAAAAGCAGTCTTATTTTGTCATTCCGTAGGAATCTGATTGAATTGTTTTGAGATTCCTACGGAATGACAAAATTGGTATAGAGGTTAGTAAATTAAGGTTGAGTTTTAAAAATAATCTTTGTCATAAAATATGCGATTATATTTGTCATTCCGTAGGAATCTAATTTAACAAAAACAGATAAATTATGATAGAATATGTAGAAGGAATTTATACATTTTATATTTATATATTGACAAATAAAAACAGAACCGTTTTATATACAGGAGTAACAAATAATTTAAAATTACGATTGCAACAGCATGAAGAAAAATTAAATCCGAATAATTTTACAGCTCGATATAATACTCATTTTTTAATTTATTACGAAAAATTCACATGGATTCAGCTTGCAATTGCAAGGGAAAAGCAAATTAAAAATCTTTCAAGAGAACGGAAATTAAATTTAATAAAAGAAATAAATCCTGATTTAGAGTTTTGGAATTATCATTTTAAATAGGAGATTCTTACGGAATGACAAATGTTGGTATTGAGTGTTTTAAAAAATAGTATTTGCCATTAAACAGTATCATAAATGGAACAAAATAATTTCCCGATAACGAATTGGTCCGAAGACGATAAGCCGCGCGAAAAACTGATGCTGAAAGGCAAAAGTGCTTTGAGCGATGCCGAATTGATTGCTATTTTGATAGGTTCAGGAAGCAGAAACGAATCGGCGGTGGGTTTGAGTAAAAGAATCTTGGCGAGCGTAGACAATAATTTGAATGCTTTGGGGAAATTATCTATTCAACAATTAATGAATTTCAAGGGAATAGGCGAAGCCAAAGCCATTTCGATAATTTCTGCCATGGAATTAGGAAGACGCAGAAGGGCAGAAGAAGCCGTTGAATTAAAGAAAATTGCTTCCAGTAAAATGATTTTCGATATTATGCAACCTATTATTGGCGAGTTACCACACGAGGAATTTTGGGTTTTGTATTTGAATAATTCAAATAAAGTGCTCTCAAAATCGCAACAGGGAAAAGGCGGAATCACTGGAACGGTTGTCGATGTTCGGTTGGTTTTTAAAACCGCTCTTGAAATTGGCGCAACTGCACTAATTTTATGTCACAACCATCCTTCGGGAACATTAATTCCCAGTGATGCCGACAAATTAATCACAAGAAAGTTAAAAGCGGCGGGACAAAACATGGATATTCAAGTATTGGATCATGTTATTATTACCGAAAACGGATTTTATAGTTTTAATGACGAAGGAATTTTTTAATTTAGGAATAGAATGAACATAAATATAACCGACATTTTTTTTGATTTAGATCATACGCTTTGGGATTTCGAAAAAAATTCTGCTTTGGCATTCGAAGATGTTTTCAAAATGCAGGAGATTGAAATCGATATGGCTAACTTTCTTCGGTTTTATGTTCCTATAAACAGGGAATACTGGGAAAGGTATCGAAAAGACGAAATCACTCAAAAGGAACTACGATTTGGTCGATTGAAAGATACTTTCGACTTAATGGAATTCGTTATTGATGATCTTGTAATTGATTCTTTATCGGAGAAATATCTTTATTATTTACCAAAATTCAATCATTTATTTGAAGGTACCATTGAGATTTTGGACTATTTGAAACCAAAATATAATTTGCATATTATCACCAATGGTTTTGCCCAAATTCAAGAAAATAAATTGAATAATTCTTATATTACACATTATTTTAAGACGATTACTAATTCGGAAATGGCAGGTGTTAAAAAACCCAATCATTTGATTTTTGACTATGCTTTGGATTTGGCCAAAACCAAAAAAGAAACTAGTATTATGATTGGAGATTGTATTGAAGCTGATGTTCTAGGAGCACTCGATGCTGGATTGGATGCCATTTTTTTCAATGAAAATAATGCTCCAGTATCAGAAAATATTAAACAAGTAAATCATTTATTAGAACTAAAAAAATATTTATAAATTATGAAAACAAGATTCCTTTTTCTACTATTATTTATTGCTAGCTACGGTTTTTCACAATCGGTAAATGATTATAAAGCGGTAATTATTCCGTTGAAATATGAATTTCAAAAATCTGATAATCAATATCGATTGCAAACTCTAACAAAGTTTGATTTGAACAAAGTTGGTTTTCAATCCTTTTATAGCAATGAATCCATTCCTTCTGAATTTAAAGAAAGATGCAATTTGTTATACGCTGATGTTAGTAATGAAAGTTCGCTTTTGGTGACTAAACTTCGTATCGTTTTTAAAGATTGTTATGGTGTTGAAATATTCAAATCGGAAATTGGTAGAAGCAAAGAAAAGGATTATCAATTATCTTATACAGAGGCATTAAATGAAGCTTTTAAATCAGTTTATGCTTTGCAATATAAATACAACGGAAAGAGTGTTGCTAATAAACAGGAGTCAATACCAGTTATTGTTCCAGCAGTAATAACTTCTGAAGTTGCCGTTCCGGTTGTAGTTGCAAAAAAAGAAAGTATTGAATCTAAAATTATTGAAAATAAAAATCCTAATCTACTTTATGCTCAGCCAACATCTTATGGTTATCAATTGATTGATAGCGAGCCAAAAGTTGTTATGAAAGTGTATAAAACTTCTAACCCTGCCAGTTTTATGGCTATAAAAGGAAGTGTACAAGGTGTTTTGGTTTCTAAAGAAAATCAGTGGTTTTTCGAATATTATCAAAATGATCAATTAATTTCTGAAAAAGTAGCCGTTAAGTTTTAATAACCATATTTACTTTTCCATCGATTTTTAAGAAATTCTCGGGTAGAATTCTCTCTTGAATTATTTCCAGGATTGTAAAGCACCGTTTTGGAAATTGCTTCGGGTAAAAATTCTTGCTCTGCAAAATTCTTGGCAAAATCATGCGAATATTTGTATTCATCTCCATAACCTAATTCTTTCATTAACTTAGTTGGAGCATTTCGCAAATGAATAGGAACTGGTAAATCACCGGTTTGTTTTACCAATTGTTGTGCGTTTGCAATTGCCATATAAGAAGCGTTGCTTTTTGGTGAAGTCGCTAAGTAAACTGCGCATTGGCTCAAAATAATTCTGCTTTCAGGATAACCAATTGTTGCCACCGCCTGAAAAGTATTATTTGCCATTATAAAAGCAGTTGGATTAGCATTGCCAATATCTTCACTAGACAAAATAAGCATTCTTCGGGCAATAAATTTCACGTCTTCGCCACCTTCGATCATTCTGGCCAACCAATAAACGGCACCATTTGGATCACTTCCCCGAATCGATTTTATAAATGCCGAAACAATGTCATAATGCTGTTCGCCACTTTTGTCATACAACACGGTATTTTGTTGAACGAGTTCAAAAACTCTGTTGTTTGTAATTATAATTTCGTCTTCATTAGAAGCATTTACGACCAATTCAAAAATATTTAATAGTTTGCGTCCATCACCACCTGAAAGTCGTAATAAAGCTTCTGTTTCGGTTAAAGTGATTTTTTTGGAAGCCAAAAAAGGATCGGTTTTCAAAGCACGATGTAATAATTTTTCTAAATCGTCTTTGGTAAAAGCGTTCAAAATATATACTTGGCAACGTGATAATAATGCGGGAATGACTTCGAAACTTGGGTTTTCGGTCGTGGCACCAATTAAGGTTATCCAACCTTTTTCGACAGCAGCCAGTAAGGAATCTTGTTGCGATTTACTGAAACGGTGGATCTCATCAATAAAAAGAATGGGATTTTTTGCCGTGAAAAGTCCGCCACTTTGTTTGGCTTTTTCAATCACGTCACGAATGTCTTTAACTCCTGAATTGATGGCGCTCAATATATAAAAAGGGCGTTTCGATTCTTGTGCAATAATTTGCGCCAAAGTCGTTTTTCCGGTTCCTGGAGGTCCCCAAAGCAGTAATGATGGAATAATTCCTTTGGCGATTTGTTGTGTCAACGAGCCGCTAGGACCAACCAAATGAGATTGGCTGATGTAATCTTCTAGTTTTTGTGGTCGAATACGTTCTGCTAAAGGTGCCTCCATTTTTTATGTTATTCGTTGAATCGGTTAATTGTTTAATCGAAAGTTTGAATATTCAAATTTATGATTTTGCAATTAAATAACTTTAGATAATTTAAGAAACTTATTCTCTCTATTATCTATTTGCCTATTCTCTTTTTTAAATATGACAAAATAGCACTAAATTAGTTTTGGATAAATTTTTGATTTGTTCTTCTTATCTAGAACCTAAAACCCAACACCTAATACCTAAAATGGAAGATAATCATTTCAAATACAATAATTCAGTACTTGCACTTCCACTATTTTTTGTGTGGTTCTTGTGGTTTGTCTATTGGTTAGAAATTCGGTTTGGATTCGATTTTGACAAAAACGGAATTTATCCAAGAACTCTCTCAGGTTTGCAAGGAATTCTTTTTAGTCCTTTTATCCATGCCGATATGGATCATTTGTATAACAATTCAATTCCATTATTGATTCTGTTGGCAGCTTTGCGCTATTTTTATCCCAAACAATCCTGGGCAGTTATTGGTTATGGAATTTTATTTTCGGGAATAATAACTTGGATAATTGGTAGACCTAATTATCATATTGGCGCCAGTAGTTTAATTTATGTTTTGGTTAGCTTTGTTTTTTTCAAGGGAATACAGACGAAGTATTATCGATTGGTTGCTTTGTCATTGGCTGTAGTTATTGTTTACGGAGGAATGGTTTGGTATATTTTCCCGAAAGTGGAAGAGAAAATTTCTTGGGAAGGACATTTGGCAGGATTGATTACTGGATTTGCTCTTTCGATATTTTACAAAACACCAGAATACAAAAAGATAATTAAGTACGATTGGGAACATCCAGATTTCGATCCTCAGGGAGATAAGTTTATGCAGCGTTTTGACGAAAAAGGAGAATTTGTTAATATTCCAATGGTTGAAGTTGAAGAAGAAAATACCCCCTATTTTTCCTCAGATTTCCCCGTTAATTATGAAATTGTCGAAAACAAAAAAAAATGAATCAAAACCGGAGTCTTGATTCATTTTTATTTATTTAGGTTCCCTTCCCTTTGGGAAGGGTTGGGGATGGGACTAATTTCTTTGTCTAACGGCTTCATATAAAAAAGCACCACAAGCTACCGAAACATTCAACGAACCTATTGTTCCCAACATTGGAAGTTTTGCTTTTTCATCTACTATTTTAAGAACGGAAGGATTGATTCCTCTATCTTCAGAACCCATAATTATTGCTACACCTTCTTTTAAATCAATATCATAAATATTTTGATCTGTTTTTTCTGTGGCGGCTACTGTTTTTATTCCTGATCCTTGAAGGTAGAAAATAGCATCTTTGATGTGTTCTACTTTGCAAATAGGGACATTAAATACGGCGCCAGCTGATGTTTTTACAGTGTCTCCATTCACTGGAGCCGAACCTGCTTTTTGGACAATAATTCCGTTTACGCCTGTACATTCAGCAGTTCGGATGATGGCACCAAAATTACGCGCATCTGATATTTGGTCTAAAATTAAGAACAATGGAACTTTTCCGGATTCAACAGTGGCATCAACTAAATGTTCTAAGTCAATGAATCCTATTGGAGAAATAGAAGCTACAGCACCTTGATGATTATTTGGTGTTAATCGATTTAGTTTTTCTACAGGAACATAAGAAAAATTAACGTTGGCACGTTTCATTACTTTCATTAAGTCTTTCATCAATTCGCCAGATATTTCTTTTTGTATAAAGACTTTATCTACTTCCTTTCCTGCTTGTATTGCCTCGATTATTGCTCGTATTCCGAATATTAAATGTTCTTTTTCCATGGTGCAAAGATATAAAAAAAAACCACCCCGAAAAGAGGTGGTTTATTAAGATTATTTTAATAATTGATTAATTTACATCCCAAAATATTTTAGTTGATAATTTATCACCTCCAATAGCATTGGATGCTGCTTGCCAATTTGCTCCATTAACTGTTTGCTCATTAACAGGATAAGTCAAACGCGTTGGAATTACTCCATTAGCTTCTGGATAGGCATTTAATGGAGCAACTAGAGCAGGAGCATCTAATCTTCTCCAAGTAGTCCATGACTCAAAGCCTCTGTTAAATAATGCTATCCAAGCTTGACGTCCAATTTTGTCTTTATAAGATGCTCCAGGAGCAGTTGTGTAAGCTACATTTGGATCAGCTAAATAAGTAGTAGCGCTTAAAGATGTTAATCCCCAAAATTCGAAAGAAGTTTGAATTGCTTGGTTATAATAATTTTCTGCTGTATTACCAACTGAAAAGCCTCTTTCTGCTGCTTCTGCTAATAAAAAATTTACTTCAGTAGCTTCAAATAAGGTGGCAGGTGCGTTTACAGTTTTAATTAAATCACTCATATGAGAGAAAGTTGCATAAGAATTTGCATATCCGTATTTGCCACCTACATAACTGGTTGTTGAAGGTTTAAAAGTAAAATATGCGGTTCTTCTAGGGTCATTTAATAAATTCATATCATTAATTAATGTACTTGTCGGTACAAAATCATTTCTTTGACTTGCTACTAAATTATCATAGATAGGATTGTAATTAGGAGTTACGTTATCATATTTAAAGTTGGCATTATTTGCATTTGTAGAAATAACACCACTCAAAACGGCACTTTCAATTGTTGATTTTGCTAAAGCATTATTTACATCTGAAAGATTAATTCCTAATTTAATTTTTAATGAATTTGCAAATAATTTCCATTTTGCGGTATTTCCTTTATATATATTTTCTCCAGTACTAAATGAATTACCACTTGTATTTAAATTACCAATTGCTAAATTTAAACGTGTAATTAATTTAGGATAAATTTCAGAAGCTTTATCGTATTTTGGTAACACAATATTTGGATTTAGTGCGTCTGTATATGGAATATCACCAAAAGTGTCCACCAGAATTTGATAGGTATAAACCTCTATAATTTCAATTACAGCTAACTTATTTGTTTGTTGAATAGTCCAATCTGCAGGAGCAATATCAGCACCTCTAACTTCTGCATTTATTGCAGTTTTTGCAGCTTCTAAACTTCCTAAAGCGTCTCTAAATAAATTGTTCCAATGACCATCTGGAATTTTTCTTGTAGTTACTCTATATCTAGCTTCAGTTATATATTGAGTTTCTGTCCAGTATTGATCAAACATTCTAAAAATATTCAAATTTACATTTGGTGTTGTCATTTGATCCGCTATCTCTTTTTCTGCATTTG
>CANBWX010000022.1 GCA_947373225.1 Flavobacteriaceae bacterium
TAAGTTCACGTTCACTTTTCACAAGAATTTTTATCTTTAACAGAAAATATAAAGTTCCGAACTTCGCAACTGACGAGAAGCGGCAAAACATTGTGCATCACTTTAGCAAGATTAGGAGCAGATTTTATACTGTTCCAAATACAAAAAAACGTTTCCAATCTAGCCCCGATTACAGTGAAAATCCTTTATGTTCTTTCTTTAAGAACATAAAGATTGAAGCGAAAAGCGGGAACATTCACTGCAAATAAGCTCATTTTACCGCTACTAGAAAAAAAAAGGTTTACTTTCCGCCATTTGCTCGAAGATCGGCAATACATTGCGCGTCAAGTTGTGGTGCAGAACCTAAATTTGCCAGACTATTTCCAGATTCTGAAAGCCAATACATTAAGCAATTTTGCACGGTACAATGATTTGGATGTGCTGTGTCCTCATGATTCGTTTGCATGGGAGCTCCTAAATTGACAAGTCCTAGAATGTGTCCGAATTCATGTGTGATTACTGTAGTTTCTAATAAACTTCTGCTGGGTTGCATTGAACTAGTACTTAACCTTTGAACGGTATTTTCGAAAATAATAAAAGAAGTATTCCTATAGGACTCTCCTAAAATAAGCGTTGTACTTGTGTCACCTGCTGATTTTCCATCTGCAAAAAATACCCAAACCGCTATTTGATTGGAAGTATTGTACTTTGTTCGGTTTGCATCTTCAAGAGCAATAAATTGCGGATTGGTATAACTTGCAAATCCTGGTGAAGGCAGTTCTCTTTTTACAATACTTATTCCATTTGGTTTAAATGTTCTTGCCCCGATAAAAGCTACAAAGTTGTTAATCGCTGTTACTGATGGCTCATATCCAACAACATAAGCCACTTCAATAACCATACTAGTGTACTTTTTATCCGATAACAAATCCTTGGAAGAACTCCCCAAAGTCTGTTGGTTCATACTGACCGTGTTAGCAGAACCATTATTTAAAGCATCTCCATTTGAACAGGATTCAGTAAAAGCTAAACCAACTAATAGCAATACAATTATTTTTTTCACTCTTTATATAAATTAGTAGTTTTGATGCGTTTTAAACCATAATCAGAAATCTCATTTAGATAGTATAAACTCAAATTAATATTTATTAGTATAATTACCACTTCCCATTTATACGTTTACTATTAATTAAAATGAAGTAGACTAAATATTTCCTTCCGGTAAGTCAAAAAAAAACTTTCAGAATGTCTTTCGAAAAGTTTTTTATTTGAAAAATGATTACTTCTATTCTAATTTAAAAACTTTTAGAAAAGCTCAATAAAATGGTTTGTTTGTAATAAGGTTTTAATGGTTTTTGAAAAAAATCTCCTTTTAAAGTTGCACGATGCGACAAGGAAACATTTTTGAATAGTTTGAATTTTGTAATAAACAAACCATCAACCAATCCGTTTATAGTAGTTTTAGAAAAATAATCCGAAGAAATTCCAAAACGATATTGCATTTCCAACCATTTTTTAAATTTCCTGTCGTACCAAATATTAAGTTCGGCTCCCAATTGTTTAAAAACAAAAAGATCGTAGTTATTGTTTACATCAAAAGTCTGGGTATAAAATCCAGTATTGGCTATTCTTTGGCTCGTTAAACCATACAAACTAACCGAATATGGCGAAAGTGAAAATCGAAAATACTTGTTAGGTTGGTATTTTATACCTGGCGAAAGTGTTACTTGATATGGGCTTAAAAAAGCCTGAGTCTTTCCGCTATTATTGTAATCTTTAAAATAGTTTCCGTCATAAATCGTGAAAATCGAGGTGCTTGTTTTTGCAATTATATTTGCGTTCCACTTACTGCTTTTACCAATTGAATAGGAGAAATCATGTAAGGTGACAAACTCATCGCTGACTCTTTGAATATGAGTGCTACTTGTCAATCCAGATTTTTGCAAGGCTAGATTCCAATGCAATTCGTTGGTCATTGCAAATCGATTTCCTTCTTTATTATAATCTAATCCTAAATCTAAGGCACTTGTAGCAGAAAAGCTTTTTTTATCTGGACCAGAAGGAGGATTAAATTCTAATACATTACTAATATTTAAACCAATTCCAAAGGTGAAATGATATGATTTTACTGGTTCTTCCGTTGCAACTGCAACTTTTGGTTTCTCATCAAAAAGTTTATTGACAACTAAATTTTTATCGTATTTGTTATATATAATAGTATCTACCATCGTTTTTAAAACGGAAGTTTTTGCTACTTTATTTTGTGCATCAATAAACGCATAGTTATATTTTGTGTGGGTAGTTTTAATAATTTTACATCTTATTTCTGTGCTGTCACTTTTGATTATTAGATCTTTTTGTCCGAATATCGTAACGGAACTAAATAAAAAAAAGAAAACCAAAACAGATTTCAGAATCGTTTTTTTAATGATTTTATAATTTGACGAATTCTCAAACCAAAATAGTAATTGTGGGGTACTTTTTTTCATATTGGAAAAATGAAAGTGAGTAAAATAATTTTGAATATAGTCTTAAATAAAAACAGGGAGTAAAACTACTCCCTGTTTTTATCCTTTTATTTTTTTGTTCCTTTATTGCCTTTGTCGCCCGGCAGTCCTTTTTCGTTAATTGCCATAGCGGTACAATCTCCATTTTCAATTGTTAATAAAAATGAAGCAGCGCATCTACCTGAACCTGAATTTGACATACCCCAACTCCAATCACACACTAAAGAATATTCGCCATCAGGACAATCCTCTGGAAAAACACATTCGCCATCTTCAATAGTTACAGGCACTATTTTACCTTTGTTTTTTACAACAAAATGAAAATCTTGCAAAGAAACCTTACCAGTTCCAGCTCCTGATGATCTTTTTGTCATGCTAATATCCTGAACATTAACCTTACCTGATGCTTGACCTGTTGCAAGATCTTTCGGACTAACAACATTTTCATCAGAACTCACCGAAAAAATGTACGGCTTATGCATTCTTTTACCTGTTGGCAATCCGCTTGCTACATCTCTTGGAGAAACGACTGAGTGTTCGCAAACAATATCGCAACCTGCTGGAGATTCAATTACTCTACATTTTATATTGGTTTTTACATTATATCCCGCTTTAACACGAGCTGCATCTTGAGCAAATAATTGACTGGTAATACTTGTAAAAGCAAATAAAGCTACTGTAATAAAGATTCTTTTTTTCATGATTTCTAATTTTTAAATTATTGATTTTTTAGTTGTTTATAATAATAGATACTTTTAGTTCAAAAATTGTTACCCCTAAATTTTAATTAATTTCAGATTATAATATTTTATAAATTCCTAAAAGAACGATTACAACTTTATATCAACTTGCCTTAATAATTGTTACCCTTAATTATTCAATTATTTTTTTGCACCATTTATTTTTAAATAAGGAGTAAGTGCTTTCGATTCATTCGATGTTGTGTCTTTTTCTACTTTACCAGCAGTCCATTTTATATTAGCAACATGTTTTTTCTGCATAGTAGTTGCACTTTCATCGTTTACACTTTGCTCAGTAGCATCTGCTTGTTTGTTTGCATTAGTCATTTTAATGGTGTAATGCTGTTTCTCCGTTGTCATTACGTCATTGCTTTTCCCTTTTTGAGTTACAGATCCTTTTATCTCACGAGCGTTATTATCCGATACTTTTAAAAAATTACTTTCTTCTCCTTTAATTTTTTGGTGATAATTTCCTTTTAAGTAACTACTTGTTTCATTGGCTTCAGTGTCAGGAGGCAAATTTTTTATATCCTCATTCAATACTTTTCTGCTTGGGGATTTATTTATAGTATCCTTTTTGCTAACTTGCGCAAAAGCAATTGAACTCATAAATAAAGCCCCAATAAATGCGATCGATTTTTTCATATTTCAAGAATTTTAAAGGTGATAAAAATAATTTATTTGTTACTAAACCTAATAATGCAATTTATGTTGCCATTTCTTCTATTCATGGTCGAGGTGTTTTTGCACAACAAACCATTAAAATAGGCGATATAATCGAAGAGTGTCCCATTATTAAAATGAAGCTCCAAGAAATGACGGTTCGAAAGCAAATGCTGCTCAACTATTATGCTTTTATGATAGATGAACATAATGAATACACCGGAATTGCGCTGGGTTATGGTTCATTATACAACCATGCCGACAATTGTAATGCTACTTATTATTTCGATAAAGAAAAAGAACTTATGATTTTTGAAGCCATTCAATCTATTGGAAAAAATCAAGAAATAACTATAAACTATTTGGGGCCAGAATCAGCTGGACAATCTATAGAAAATTGGATTAATAAACCCGAATTATAAAATTATTATCTTAAAAACTTTGATAAATATACAAATTTTAACTTATCAGCAAAAATATTTTTTTACTAATGAGTTAAAATAATAGATCAAAAACAACAAAAAACCCTTTCGAAAACAATTCCGAAAGGGTTTTTAAATTGATAATAAAACGATTCTAAATTCCAGCAACCTCCTTTATTTCGTCAATGATCCTTAATGCCAAAGCATCGGCTTGATTTTGCGAAGGCGCTTCGGTATAAATACAAATAATTGGTTCAGTATTCGATTTTCTTAGGTGAACCCATTCGGTTGCAAAGTCAATTTCAATTCTAAAATTTTAGTAATTGGACAAACCCCTGGGCAAAAAGTACAAAATAGTGGTGTGCCTTGGGACGATGTCAGTGGCAATAATCTTAGGCAATGGTTTAATGTAAGTAGCGAACAATTTTACGATACCAACTTGTTTGCCATTATGCCGATGGGTTTTGCTTTCCAAAAACTGGAAAAAACTCAAAACTGAAAACTCAAAAAACAATATTTGTACTGTTACCAAATTGGTAAATAAATTATATATTTGTAAAAAAAATATTGAGAGTAGTTGCGAAAAAAATATTGAGAGATTTTTGGGAAAAACACGAAGATTGTGTACAACAATTAAAAGCGTGGTTTCGTGAAGCAGAAATTGCCGAATGGGAAAATCCAAACCAAATAAAAGAAGAATATCCAAGCGCAAGTATTTTAAATGATAATCGAGTTGTTTTTAATATAAAAGGAAATAATTACAGATTAATAGTGAAAATAAGTTATGAATATCAAATGGTTTGGATTCGATTTATTGGAACTCACGCTGAATATGATAAAGTTAACGCAAACACAATTTAGGTTATGAACATAAATCTTATAAAAACAGAAAACGATTATAATCAAGCATTGGAAAGACTTGAAATGATTTTTAGCGCAAAAAGAGGAACCGAACAAGGCGACGAATTGGAACTTTTGGGGATGTTGATTGAACAATATGAAAACGAACATTTTCCGATTGGTTTGCCAGATCCAATTGAAGCAATAAAATTCAGAATGGAGCAAATGGGTTATAATCAAAATGATTTGGCAAAAATTGTTGGATTTAAAAGCCGTGCAAGTGAAATTTTAAATCGAAAAAGAAAACTATCATTAGAAATGATTCGTCAATTGCATAACGAATTAAATATTTCGACTGACGTTTTGATACAGGCTTATTAGTAAAAAATAAACACAACAGTTATCAGTTAGAGTTCGTTGCGTGCGCATCACGAACAATGATACTCGTGTTGAACGGAATCGATTACACGTCCGTTAACACGAAGTCATAGAAATACACTAATCTTCTCCTTTTGGATATTTTTATTTGAGCGGTTGTTTTTTTAACAAAAAACCCTTTCGAAAACAATTCCGAAAGGGTTTTTAATTGATAAAAAACAGTTCTAAATCCCGGCAATCGCTTTAATTTCGTCAATGATTCTTAATGCCAAAGCATCTGCTTGATTTTGCGAAGGCGCTTCGGTATAAATACGAATAATTGGTTCAGTATTCGATTTTCTAAGATGAACCCATTCGGTTGCAAAGTCAATTTTCACACCATCAATAGTTGTAATATCTTCGTTTTTGTATTTCTCGGTCATGGCTACAAGAATCGCATCAACATCGATTTGTGGTGTCAATTCGATTTTGTTTTTGCTCATATAATATTCTGGATACGAAGCACGTAAAGCCGAAACAGTCATTTTTTTGTTAGCCAAATGCGTCAAAAACAACGCCACTCCCACCAAACTATCACGTCCGTAATGAGACTCAGGATAGATAATTCCGCCGTTTCCTTCACCACCAATTATGGCATTATTTTTCTTCATTAAATCTACCACGTTCACCTCGCCTACTGCGCTGGCTTCGTATTTTCCGTTATGATTGTTGGTCACGTCACGCAAAGCACGCGATGACGACATATTCGAAACCGTATTTCCTGGAGTTTTTCCCAAAACAAAATCGGCGCAAGCCACCAAAGTATATTCTTCGCCAAACATTTCGCCGTCTTCACAAATGAAAGCTAAACGATCTACATCAGGATCTACAACAACACCTAAATCAGCTTTTTCTTTGACAACTAATTCCGAAATATCGGTTAAATGTTCTTTTAAAGGTTCTGGATTATGAGGAAAATGTCCGTTAGGTTCGCAATATAATTTCACTACTTCAACACCCATTAATTCGAGTAATTTTGGAATAATAATTCCTCCCGAAGAATTTACACCATCAACAACCACCTTAAATTTTGCTGCTTTTACCGCTTCAACATCCACCAAAGGCAAATTTAAAACTTCATCAATATGAATATCCATATAAGCATCATTCTCGGTAATTGTGCCCAAATTATCTACATCCGAAAAATCGAAAGCTTCGGCTTCAGCAATTTGAAGGATTTTCTCGCCTTCGATACCGTTTAGAAATTCTCCTTTTTCGTTCAACAATTTCAAGGCATTCCATTGTTTTGGATTATGCGAAGCGGTTAGAATAATTCCACCGTTGGCACTTTCCAAAGGAACCGCAATTTCTACTGTTGGTGTTGTAGAAAGTCCCAAATCGACCACGTCAATTCCTAAACCTATTAATGTATTTACCACCAAATTATGAATCATTGGACCCGAAATTCTAGCATCACGCCCCACTACCACTTTTAGCTTTTGGCTTTTGGCTTTTGGCTGTTCACTATTATTGTTTTTCAACCAAGTTCCATAAGCCGAAGCAAATTTCACGGCATCAACTGGCGTGAGGTTATCGCCTACTTTACCACCAATAGTTCCTCGAATTCCTGATATCGATTTTATTAAAGTCATTCTTATTATTTTAGATTATTAATTTTAAATTTCTTACAAATATAATAAACAGCTATTCGTTTTTAAAGTTTTTGCCACGAATTACACGAATTATCACAAATTTTTAAAATTGAATTACTAGAAATCTAAATGCTTTTAAGAATTTGTGTAATTAAAGCAAAATATCATTCGTTAAATTCGTGACTAACTTAAAATAAGCAAATGCTTAAATAACAAACTATCTTTATAATAATCATTTAAAATTCCTATTTTAGTCGAATGAATTTTCTAGCCCACATATACCTTTCTGGAGACAATGATTTGATAAAAATTGGCAATTTTATGGCTGATGGAATTCACGGAAAACATTTTGATAATTTCCCAATCGATATTCAAAAAGGAATCATTCTACATCGCGCCATCGATACTTTTACCGATGCGCATCCTGTTTTTAGACAAAGTACCAAAAGATTGCACGCCAATTACCACCATTATTCTGGTATAATTGTAGATATGTTTTACGACCATTTTTTGGCAAAAAACTGGAACAATTATTCCGATGAAACATTAGAGGATTATACCGAAGTTTTTTACCAATCTTTAAGAGATAACTATGATTTTCTTAATGAAAAAACTCAAAAAATGCTGCCTTATTTGACAAAACAAAACTGGTTAATGAGCTACCAAACTGTTGAAGGAATTGAAATAATTTTAGAAAAAATGGATAATCGAATGAAACGCAATTCGATTATGAGGTATTCTGTTGCGGAACTTAGAACCTATTATTCCGAATTTGAAGCCGAATTCACTGCTTTTTTTGAAGAAGTAACTACTTTTGCACAACAAAAATTACAATTGTTATGAAAAATATCGCCCTACTAATTTCATTTTTATTTCTCTTTTTACATCCAAATAAAATTGCGTCACAAAACGGCTTGGTTACCCAAAAAGCAATGGTAGTTTCGGCACGTGAAGAAGCTTCGAAAATAGGTATCGAAATCATGAAAAAAGGCGGAAACGCATTTGATGCCATGATTGCTACTGAATTAGCTTTGGCAGTTTCATATCCGTATGCAGGGAATATTGGAGGCGGAGGCTTTATGGTTTATAGAAAAGCCAACGGAGAAACCGGCGCATTAGATTATAGAGAAAAAGCACCTTTGGCAGCCACGGCAAACATGTATTTGGACAAAAACGGAAACGTAATTCCAAATTTGAGTGTTAATGGCGCACTAGCAATTGGTGTTCCGGGAACTATAGCAGGAATTTTTGCTGTTCATGAAAAATTAGGAAAACTTTCGATGGAAGAAATTATGAAACCTGTAATCACTTTGGCGAAAAAAGGAATCGTAGTTACCGAAAAACAAGAAAAAAGATTGCAAAATTATCGGGAAGCAATCGTGAAAGTTAGCGGTGAAAAAACCTTATTGGCACAAAATTACAAAGCTGGCGACACTATAAAATATCCAGCGCTTGCCGAAACATTATCAAAAATAATGAAAAAAGGTGCTTCTGAATTTTACAAAGGCGAAACTGCGAAGAAAATAGTGGATTTTGTCCAAAAAAACGGTGGAATAATCACGCTCGAAGATTTATCGAAATATGAAGCAAAATGGAGAAATCCAATTATTTTTAAATACAAAGACTTGAAAATCATATCGATGTCGCCACCGTCAAGCGGAGGAATTACATTGGAACAAATTATGAAAATGATTGAACCGTATTCACTTTCGAAATATGGACACAACAGCATAAAAACGATTCAGGTCGTTACCGAAGCCGAACGAAGAGCGTATGCCGACAGAAATTATTTTCTTGGCGATCCTGATTTTGTAAAAATTCCACAGAATAAATTGCTTGATAAAAGTTATTTAAAACAAAGAATGAAATCTTTCGATTGGAATAAAGCAACTTTATCTTCGGAAGTTTCTCATGGCGAAATCTCAGTTTCTGAAAGTAATGAAACAACTCATTATTCAATAATTGATGCCGAAGGAAATGCAGTTTCGGTAACAACGACGCTCAATGGCGCTTATGGATCTAAATTATATTCGGATGAATTGGGTTTCTTTTTCAATAACGAAATGGACGATTTTAGTGCTAAACCCGGAGCTCCAAACTCTTATGGTTTAGTAGGTGCCGAAGCCAATAGTATTGCGCCACAAAAACGAATGCTAAGTTCGATGACGCCAACAATAATCGAGAAAAACAGAAAATTATTTATGGTTGTTGGAACTCCAGGAGGTTCGACTATTATCACATCGGTTTTGCAAACGATTTTGAATGTTTATGAGTTCAAAATGAGTATGCAAGAGGCAGTAAATGCTGGCCGTTTTCATCATCAATGGTTGCCAGATGAATTGGTTTTTGAACCCAATACATTTTCGAAAATTACTTTGGATCAATTAAAATTGAAAGGATATATTATCAACGAAAAAAATCCTCCAGTTCTAGGAAAAGTAGATGCTATTTTAGTTTTACCAAACGGAAAATTAGAAGGCGGCGCAGATTATAGAGGCGACGATAAAGCAGTGGGATTCTAACTCTTTGACTGTGAATAATTAATTATTTTTTGTCATTTCGACAAACGAAACAATAAGAAATCGATAATTTATGAGTTTTATTATTGAACTAGAAGCCGCTTTTCAAGAAAAAAGCAATGCCCAAAATGCTTTTGCAATGGCAAAATACATGCGCAATCATTTTTCTTTTTTTGGATTAAAAACAGAAGACAGAAGACATATTTTTAAGGAAATTTGGAAAGAAAATCAACAAGAAGTTTCAGAAAACACAAGAGAAATTGCGTTAGAATTATTTGCAAAAAAACAAAGAGAATTGCATTATTGTGCGATTGAAATATTGATAAAAAACGGCAAAGGAAATTATAAAAAAGAAGACCTCAAACTCATCGAAAAATTCCTGATTACAAACTCTTGGTGGGATAGTGTTGATACTATTTCGAAATATATTCTGGGCGAATATCTGCTAGAATTTCCTTTAGAAACTAAAAAAGTAGTGGAGCATTTTTCGAATTCGGAGAATATGTGGCTGAATCGCAGTGTTATTCTTTTTCAATTGGGTTATAAGCACAAAACCAACTTCGATTTATTGCAATCTCAATGTGAAAAACATAAGATTTCTGGCGAATTTTTCATTCAAAAAGCCATTGGATGGGCTTTGCGTGAATATGCAAAAACAAATCCTGAAGCGGTTATAAATTATGTAAACAAAACCAATTTGAAACCTTTAAGCAAAAAAGAAGCGTTAAAAAATAGAAGCTGAGGAAAAAAATAAAGTAATTTAGCACTTTCTTAAAAAAAAAAAAATGCTCAAAAAATATTTTTACAAACTAGAAAATATAATTGGTTGGTCACAATCTATGCTTTCTCCAAAGCAATTTATTTTCATGTCGAGTGTTTTAGTTGGTATAAGTTCAGGTTTTGCGGTTATTATTTTGAAAACTTTTGCGCATAAAGTATTCTCTTTTGCCACCTACATTAACGGAATTCTAAAGTTAAGTTTTATCAATAGTATTTTGCCAATCATTGGTATTTTACTAACTGTTTTTGTTATCAAACGGGTTTTGGGAGGAACGATAGAAAAGGGAACTTCACAAATTTTGTATGCTGTTGCCAAGAAAGCGAGCATTATTCCCCGAAAGCAAATGTATGCCCAGATCATAACAAGTTCCCTTACTGTGGGTCTAGGAGGTTCTGCTGGTTTAGAAAGTCCCATCGTTATTACTGGTGCCGCATTTGGCTCTAATTATGCACAACGCTATAAACTACATTATAAAGATAGGACATTATTAATAGGTTGCGGTGTTGCTGCGGGAATTGCAGCTGCATTTAATGCACCAATTGCTGGAGTATTATTTGCCATCGAAGTACTTCTGGTTGATGTCAGTATTTCGGCATTTACCCCAATAATGATTGCTGCTGCGACAGGCGCATTGGTTTCGGTTATTGCTTTGGACGAATCTATTTTATTATCCTTTAAACATAAACAAGACTTCAATTACCATAATATTCCATACTATATTTTACTTGGAATATTTACGGGATTTATAGCCGTTTATTATTCCAGAAATTTTCAAAGAGTAGAACACTTTTTTTCAAGACTTCGATTAAGTCCCTATAAAAAAGCATTGTTTGGGGCTTCTATTTTGGCGGTAATTATTTTTGTTTTCCCAACACTTTTTGGTGAAGGTTATGAAAGCATTAAAACCTTAGCCGAAAATGATCCTGGACAATTATTAGAAAACACTCTTTTCCATAATTTTAGGAATAATGATTGGGCGCTTTTGGCGTTTATTGGTATGACGATGATGCTGAAAGTTTTTGCCACAGGAATTACATTGGGAAGTGGCGGAAATGGAGGGAATTTTGCTCCTTCCTTATTTTTAGGCTCCTATGCGGGTTATTTCTTTTCCAAATTTTTTAGTTTAATAGGACTCACAAAATTACCCATCAGTAACTTCACCATGGTAGGAATGGCGGGGATTCTCAGCGGATTATTTCATGCGCCATTAACAGCAATTTTCCTTATTGCCGAAATTACTGGCGGTTATGATTTGATGATTCCGCTTATGATTGTTACTTCTATAAGTTTTGCTATATCAAAACGTTTCGAAAAACATTCATTGGATGTAAAATCTTTGGCAAAAAAAGGAAACGCTTTTACAAGTAATAAAGACACTAATATTCTTTCGACTTTAGATATAAATAAAATAATCCAAACCGATTATTTGACAGTTTCTCCCGATGAGAATCTCGAAAAATTGGTCGATTTAATCTCCCATTCTAATCAAGTTATTTTTGCAGTCGTCGATAATGAAAATCATTTGCTTGGCATCGTACATTTTAACGATATTAGGGAAATCATATTTAATAGTTATAGAGTAAAATACACATTAGTCAAAGAAATTATGCTTGAGCCAATCGGTTTAATTTATCCCGCTGATAGCATGGAAATTGTCATGAATAAATTCGAAAAAGCTAAAGTTGCCTTCTTACCAGTAGTCAAAAACGCTAAATATTATGGTTTTATTTCCAAAGCAACCACGCTCGAAGCCTATCGTGATAAGCTAAAAAGAATGACAATAGAATAAATTTTCAAATATAAATTATGCCAAATTTAGAAAACTATTTTTTACAAATTGAAGGTGCAAAAGTCATTGATAGTTCTATCTCTTATTCGAAATATGTTGCTTTAAACTTATCTACTTCTAATGAAAAACTATCGAAAATAGATTTGGCAAATGCCGAAATTTTCGAAAATTTTATCGAAAATCACCTTTTAGAAAACAATGCCAAAGTAGCTTTTGGTGGTTATAATGAAGTTCGAAGTTTATACAATGAAAACAATCATTTTAATGCAGAAAACAGAAACATTCACCTTGGAATTGATTTTTGGATAAAAGCTGAAACACCAGTTTTAGCAGCACTTGAAGGAATCGTTCACAGTTTTAATTTCAATGCAGGATCGGGAAATTATGGACCAACAATTATTCTAGAACACACTTTTGAAAATCAAAAATTTTATACTTTATACGGGCATTTATCTACAGAAAGCATTGAAGATATAGAAATTGGTGCCATTTTCAAGAAAGGAGAAACTCTGGCAACTTTAGGAGATTCATCCGCAAATGGTGGTTATGCACCTCATTTGCATTTTCAAATTATTAAAAATATAGAAGATAAATTGGGTGATTATCCAGGTGTTTGCAGCCAAAAAACATTAGATTTTTATTTAGAAAATTGTCCTGATCCGAATTTATTGTTAAAAATAACCTAAGCGGTATTCAAAAACGAAATTCTCCCTTTAAGTTTGTACTTGAATAACGGGAGAAGTAATTCCGTTGATTTTAGCTAACATTAAATTCGAAAATCCTGATGCAAATCAATCATAAACTATTATTATTGCTATTTTTTGTTATTTCAAAACCTGCTTTTAGTCAAGAATTAATAGCTACAAAAGTTTCCAAACAACAATCAACAACATGGGATTTTATTTGCGAAAACTATGTATTGACAGGAATTGCAAAAGTTCAAGTTATAAAAACCGATAAAGGAGGAACATTAAAATTAGCCATAGAAACTAATGATCCTACATTTATAATTTCGGGAACCGTGTATATTTATTTAGCGGATAGCTCTATTATTATTTGTTCAGACAAAGGAATTAGGGAAAATATGGGCAATCAAATTATAAGTTATTATAGTTTTTCGGCTCTCGAAATGAACAAATTAAAGAAAACTGATATTCAGTCATTACGCTTTAATATCAATGGAACCAGAAAAAAATTCAGTAGCCAAATAGGAAATTTCACGGCCTTGAATAAGCAAAAATATTTTGTTACTGCTAACGATTCAAGCAAAAAAAATTTCGATACCGCACAAGAAATAGCCTCACTTTACAAATAGTTTTTCATGCTTGTTAAAGAAAAAAAAACAATTCTATTTTACTATCTATCATAACATTACAATAAAAACACATTCCATTCTTCGACGGAAATAAATTTTAAGCAAATTTAATTTCCTACAAAATAAATTTAATAAATAGTGATTTCAACTTAAAAAATCATTATTTTTACTTCTAAATTTGATATAGAATGACCCCAAACGAGAAGACAATAGTTAAATTCTATACCGCTTTATCTAATGCTGATACAAGTAAATTATGTGAATGCTATCACCCAAATATTCAATTTCATGATCCTGTATTTGGATCATTAAAAGGAAACGAGGTGTGCCAAATGTGGAAAATGCTAATCGAAAGAAGTAAAGGCAATTTAAAAATTGAATTTTCAGATGTGAAAGCCGATGATCATTTAGGTTCTGCCAGATGGATTGCAAGTTATCGTTTTAGTAAAACGAATCGAAAAGTAGTGAATACTATCTACGCGAAATTTCATTTTAAGGATAATTTAATCATCAAACACACGGATGATTTCGATATTTGGAAATGGGCGAAACAAGCAATGGGTCTGAAAGGTTTTCTTTTAGGTTGGACTGGTTTTATGCATAAGAAAATTCAAGAACAAGCTCGTTTTTCATTAAAAAAACATACAGAAAAGAACCATAAATAAAGACTTTTTCCCTTTGATAATAAGTGAACTTTCACAAAAACGGAATAAAAAGTCCCATTTGCCTAACTATTCCAAATAATGTATTCTTTTGAAAAACACGCTATTAATATCCGATAAATTGTGATATTTTTTGTTTAAATTTGGTTTTTATCCCAATGATTTAAAGAAAAATCAAGAAGTCCCCAATCTTCATTCCTATATGAAAACAGAAAAAAAAGTGGATCAATCAAAAGTAGAGGACAATCCTATTTCAAAAATAGCCAAAAACAAAGCTACAATTGAAAATGGAAATAATAATTTCCCTATTGTAGGCATTGGTTCTTCGGCTGGCGGACTTGAAACTCTTGAACTTTTTTTTAAAAATATACCCGATAATACCGGGATGGCCTTTGTTATTGTTCAGCACCTAGACCCAAACCATTTGGGAATGATGCCGGAATTATTACAAAGAATGACTCCTATGAAGGTAATTCAAGTTAGTGATTACCTAATAGTAAAACCCAACAGGGTATATGTTATTCCTCCCAACAAAAGTATGTCCTTGCTTAATGGTTCCTTGCATTTATTTGCCCCAGTAGAAAGCCATGGTTTACGATTACCTATAGATATTTTCTTCCGATCGTTAGCCGAAGATAGACAAGAAAAAAGCATTGGTATTATACTTTCAGGAATGGGTTCTGATGGAAGTTTAGGCCTTAAAGCCATCAAAGAAAAAAAGGGATTGGTTCTTGTTCAAGATCCTAATACGGCAAAGTTTAACGGTATGCCAAGTAGTGCAGTACAAACAATTAATCCTGATATTGTTGCTCCTGCCGAAGAATTACATGCCAAATTAATAGAGCTAATTCTATTTAAGCCGCTTACAAAAACAAATCTTGAAATAGACAATAAAAATAAAAGCAACATCGATAAAATTATAATCCTGCTCCGTAAACAAACAGGTCATGATTTTTCATTATATAAAAAAAGCACCCTATTTCGTCGTATCGAAAGGAGAAAAGGAATTCACAAAATTGAAAAAATCGAAAATTATGTTCAGTTTATGCAGGAAAACCCAAAGGAAACTGAAATTCTATTTAAAGAATTACTCATTGGCGTTACCAACTTTTTCCGTGATCCCGAAGTTTGGAAAAAACTCAAAGAGCAAATTCTTCCCGAAATACTTGAAAAATTACCCGAAGGTTATGTGTTGCGTGCATGGGTAACCGGATGTTCAACAGGTGAAGAAGCCTACTCATTAGCCATTATTTTTAAAGAGGTATTAGAAAATTTTAAAAGACCACGAAACCTAAGCTTACACATATTTGCTACTGATCTTGACCTTGATTCTATCGAAAGAGCAAGAAAAGGAGTCTTTTCTGAAAACATTATTTCCGATGTTTCTCCAGATCGACTTTCGCGGTTTTTTATCAAGGATAATCAAGGATACCGCTTAAATGCTGTTATTAGAGAGATGGTGGTTTTTGCTCCACAAAATGTAATTAAAGATCCTCCGTTTACCAAGCTAGACATTCTTACTTGCCGTAATATGTTGATTTACATGGAGCAAGAATTACAAAAAAAAATAATTAAACTTTTCAATTACAGCCTAAATCCTAGTGGTGTAATGATTCTTGGCTCAGCCGAAACTCTTGGTACTGATGGTGAAGGTTTTGATGTGGTCGACACCAAATTAAAAATTTTCAAACGCTCTTTAGTATCATTAAAACCTGGATTACTCGATTTTCCAAGTTCCTTTTCAGCAACAAATAAAACAAAACTAAAACCATTGACAACACCTGTAATTGAAGAAAACATACAAACACTTGCTAACCAACTTTTAATACAACAATTTACCCCTGCAAGCGTGCTCGTAGGCAATGCAGGAGATATCATTTATATTACGGGTCGCACCGGAAAATACCTTGAACCTGTTGCGGGCAAAGCAAACTGGAATATTTTTGCAATGTTACGGGATGATCTTAGACGCGAATTGCCTATTGCTTTTCAAAAAGCATTGAAAACCTATGATCCCATTGAACTTAAAAAGAGCAAAGTAGAAAATAATGGTATCATTCAGTATGTTGACGTTACATTACAACAAATTGAAAAGCCGGATTCCTTAAAAGGTAAAGTAATGATTGTTTTCAAAGATTTACAGGAAATATATCAACCAAAAGTAGTAGTGGTGAATGAAAAAAAAGGAAAACAAAACCCTAACTCACGACAAAAAGAATTAGAAATAGAACTTCATCAAAGTTTACTAGACTTACAAACCATTCGCGAAGAAATGCAAACTTCGCAAGAAGAGCTGAAATCGACTAATGAAGAACTGCAATCAACTAACGAAGAACTACAGTCGACTAATGAAGAATTGACCACTTCAAAGGAAGAAATGCAAAGTCTAAATGAAGAATTACAAACCGTAAATTCAGAACTACAAATAAAAGTGATAGATTATGTGCAGGCAAACAACGACATGAAAAACCTGCTTAATAGTACCGAAATCGCTACACTTTTTCTAGACAAAGAATTGAATATTAGACGATTTACAGATCCAATAACCAATATATTCAAAGTAAGAAACACTGATATTGGTAGACCTTTTACTGATTTAGTAACTGATTTGATATATCCAGAAATAGGAATTCATGCCAGACAAGTTATAAAAACCCTGAACTTCGTCGAAAAATCAATCGTTACCAAAGACGGAAGATGGTTCGACATAAAAATCATGCCTTATCGTACCCTCGATGATCATATTGATGGGTTAGTACTAACTTTTAACGATGTTACCAAATTTAAAACCATGGAAATGGAACTAAAAGAGGCTAACGAAAAACTCCTAAAAAGTACCGAAACCCGCTACCGCCATCTTTTTGAATCAGCCAAAGACGGAATTCTTATTCTTGATGCCGAAACTGGAAAAATTACAGATGTAAATCCGTTTTTAATTAAACTTTTGGGGTATTCAAAAATACAATTCATCGAAAAAGCAATCTGGGAAATTGGACTTTTCAAAGACATTGTGGCCAATGTTGAAAAATTTAAAGAATTACAACAGAAAAAAATGGTTCGCTATGATAATTTACCTCTTGAAACAATTAATGGCAAAAAGATAAATGTAGAGTTCATTAGCAATGTTTATTCGGTAGATAATAAGAAAGTAATTCAATGTATGATTCGGGATATTACTCAGCAAAAAATAATCGAAAACAAATTGAATATTTCCGAAATTAGATACCGTAGTATATTCGAATCAGCCAAAGACGGAATTCTTGTTCTTGATGCCGAAAACGGTAAAATTATAGAAATTAATCCCTATTTAATAGATTTACTTGGCGCTAACCAACAAAAATTATCTGAAAAAACGATTTGGGAAGTTGGATTCTTTAAAGATTTAGTTGACAATAAAGTTAAATTTTTAGAATTGCAACAGAAGAAATCTCAACAATACGAAGATTTAAAACTTGAAACTGCCGATGGTCGAAAAATAAATGTTGAGTTTATCAGCAAAGTTTTCACAGTTGATAATCATAAAGTTATACAATGTTTTATTCGTGACATTGCCGAAAAAAAGAAATAAAACAAACTAATCCTAGCGGAGGACAAATAAAAAACTAATTAGTTTTACAAACAAGAAAGTCATATAATATAAAAAATGTAAGACATTTATGAAAGATATAACGAACCCCTTATACACAGCCATACTTCGTCAAAAAGCAGAAGAAATTCTTAAAAGTAGAAACGTAAAGTTTAACCCTGATAAAATTGACGCAGAAACCTTAAAACTCATTCATGAACTCGACGTACACCAAGTCGAACTCGAAATGCAGAACGAAGAACTTGTTTTGTCCAAAAAGAAAGCAGAAGAGGATGCTGAAAAATTTGCTAATTTATACGACTTTGCTCCTTCTGGTTATTTAACACTTTCTAAAGAAGGTGAAATAGTCGAATTAAACTTTCGTTCAGCAGAAATATTAGGAAAGGAACGTTCCCTTTTGATAAAAAATCGTTTTGGTTTTTTTGTTTCTGATGGAACAAGAAAAATTTTTAATGAATTTATAGATACCCTATTAAACAGTAAAACAAATGAAAATTGCGAACTGGTTCTGAACATAAATCCTGAAACTCCCACTCATGTCTATCTAACTGGTAAAGCCAGTAAAGATGAAGAACAATGCCTTATAACTATGATGGATATAAGCGAAATAAAAAAAGCGGAAGAAGAAACAAAAGCAAACGAAGAAAAATATCGAAGCCTTTTTGAAAATAATATAGACAGCATCATCATAGCAAGTATTGGAAACGATCCTAGTGATGTAAAAGGGAGTTTCATAAAAGTTAATAAAGCAGCTATTGAGCTATATGGTTATTCTAATGAAGAAATGCTATTGATGACTTTTAAAGATTTATATAAAGCCACAAAAAAGGTTACACGAGATCGAGATAAAGAATTTTTAGAGAAAGGGAAATTAAGCTTTGAAACAATAGCCAAAACCAAAAAAGGGAATAAGAGAAATATAAAAACAGAATCTTTTTTGATAGAATACAACGGTAAACCTGCGATAATGAATCTCTCAAGGGATATTACAGAGCGTAAACAAAATGCAGAAAATGCTCGAAAAGTACTCGAAAATCTAACAACAATTCTTGATGCTATTCCTGATTTACTGTTTGAAGTAGGACTAGACGGCAGAATTTACCATTGCCAGTCTCCTGATAAAACACTATTAGCATTTCCTCCTGAGCAATTCCTAGGAAAATTGTTTCATGAAGTATTACCTCTAAATGCTGCCGAAATATGTATAGAAGCAATACTAGAAGCCTTTGAGAAAGGGCACTCAACCGGAAAACAATATTCGCTAGAATTAGCTCACAAAAAATATTGGTTCGAAATTTCAGTATCACCAATAAAAGAAAGTAACGACAAGGATAAACGCTTTATTTTTATTGCACATGATATCACAGAACTAAAGTTGGCTCAAGATGAGCTGCTTGAAAGTGAGAAAAAGTTAGCTACACTATTTAATGTTGTCAATTCTGGAATTGTAATGTCCGATAACAAAGGGAATTTCATACTTTTCAATGATAAATGGGCAAAAATGCTTGGTTATACAAGAGAAGAATTGAGCAACATGAATATCTCTGAAATAATACATCCTGATGAAAAAGAGAAAAGTAAAGAAACTATCTCTAAAATTGCCAAAGGGGAACTAGAACGTTTACAGTATGAAAGACTCTATTTAAGAAAAGACAAAAGTAGTTTTTGGGGCGAGGTATCCTTTTCGGTATTAAAAAAAACCGAAAACGACGATTTTAATATAGTTACTGTAGTTGTCGACATTTCAGAACGCAAGCAAGCAGAAGATTTATTACGAGAAGCTGCGGAAAGATACCGTGGCTTGAGTGACGCTACTTATGAAGCTATATTTATCTCTGAAAAGGGTATTTGTCTTGAGCAAAATAGATCAGCTCAAATACTCTTTGGTTACACAGCCGAAGAAGCCATTGGCAAGCCAGGAACAGATTGGATAGCACCCGAAGATAGAGAAATAGTAAAGAAAAATATGCTCTCAGGTTACGCTAAGCCTTATGAAGTTATGGCCTTAAGAAAAGATGGATCCAAATTTCCTTGCATATTATTAGGAAAGACAATGAATTATAGAGGAAGAGATGTTAGAACCACTTCTTTAACTAACATTACCGAACGCAAGTTGGCTGAAGAAAAACTACAAAAAAACCAAGAATTCTTAAAACAAACCCAGATTATTGCAAAACTAGGTTCTTATTCTTTAGATTTTTCTTCCCAAAAATGGACAAGCACTTCAGTTCTTGATACAATATTTGGTATTGATGTCGATTTTGATAAATCCATTGAAGGATGGCAATCGATTATTCATCCTGATTGGAAAACAATCATGAATGATTACTTAAATAATGAGATAATTGGCAAAAAAAATAATTTTAATAAAGAATATAAAATTGTTAAAATTGACACCAATGAAGAAAGATGGGTACACGGATTAGGAGAAATAATATATAATAAAGAAAATGAACCTATACAATTAATTGGTACTATTCAAGACATTACAGATAAAAAAATTACTGAAGAAACTTTACGTGAAAGCGAAGAAAAATACCGTGGTCTAGTCGAAAATTCACCCGATGCCATAATCATATATACAGATGATAAAATTGTTTTTGTAAACGAAGAAGGCTTACGGATGACAGGAGCAAAAAGTGACGAGGAAATAATAGGAAAATCTGTTTTAGATTTCATTCATCAGGATAGTAAGGACAGTATTATACAAAGAATGAAAGACGTGCTATTAGACAATAACGCATCAGCCACAGTAGAAGAACGATTTGTAAATTTTGCAGGTGAAGCTGTTGATGCTGAAATAAAAGCCATCCCAACAATATATGATCACAAAATAGCAGTTCAAGTAATTCTGCATGATGTAACCGACCGCAAACGAACTCAAGAAAAAATTCAACAATTATCACAGGCAGTAGAACAAAGTCCGGTTACAATTGTCATTACAAACACAAAAGGGGAGATTGAGTATACCAATCCGAAATTTACTGAAACAACGGGCTATACTTTTAATGAAGTTACAGGAAAAAATCCACGAGTTTTAAAATCAGGTTATACTTCGCCAGAAGAATACCAAAAAATGTGGCAAGCTCTTACATCCGGAAATGAATGGCATGGAGAATTTCATAACAAAAAGAAAAATGGAGAATTTTACTGGGAATCTGCATCAATATCGCCCATAGTAAATGCCCAAGGCAAAACGACTCATTATATAGCTATTAAAGAAGACATCACTGACAAAAAAAATGTGCAAGAAGAATTACTAAAAGCAAAGGAACGCGCTGAAGAAAGCGATCGTTTAAAATTAGTATTTCTTGCTAATATGAGCCATGAAATTCGTACTCCAATGAACGGAATACTTGGCTTTACTGAACTTCTAAAAGAACCTAAATTATCTGGCGAAGAGCAACAGCAATACATACAAATAATTGAAAAAAGTGGAAAACGAATGCTGAATATCATCAATGATATCATCAGTATTTCTAAAGTTGAATCAGGACAAGTAGACATTTCCTTGTCCGAAACCAATGTAAACGAGCAAATTGATTATCTAAAAACTTTTTTCAAACCAGAAGCCACTCAAAAAGGGTTACAACTTATTGTCGCGAAGCAATTAGCAGAAAAAGATAGCATCATTTCTACGGATAAAGAGAAAATCTATGCCATACTTACCAATCTTGTCAAAAACGCTCTTAAATTTACCAATTCAGGTTCAATAAAATTTGGTTGCATAAAAAAAGATACTAATCTAGAATTTTTTGTAAAAGATTCAGGTTCAGGAATTCCTTTATCTCAACAACACATAATTTTCGAAAGATTTAGACAAGCCAATGAAACACTAACCCGAACTCATGAAGGATCCGGATTGGGATTAGCCATTTCTAAAGCTTATGTAGAAATGCTGGGCGGAAAAATATGGGTTGAAAGCGAAGAAGGAATCGGAAGTACTTTCTATTTTACTATCCCATTTAATGATGGATATGAATCCCAAGAAAAAATTGCTGCCGCTAAAGAAGAATCAACTATCAAAGTTGATAACAAAGTTAAAGACCTAAAAGTATTGATTGTCGAAGATGACGCTATATCAAAATTACTTATTACGATAGCTGTAAAAACCTATAGCAAAGAAATTCTAAAAGTGGGTACAGGCTTCGAAGCCATAGAAACCTGTCGTAATAATTCAGATATAGATCTGGTTATGATGGATATAAATATGCCCGAAATGGGCGGTTATGAAGCCACAAAACAAATTCGAGAATTTAATAAAGATATCGTTATTATCGCTCAAACTGCTAACGGAATGCAAAGTGACAGAGATGATGCTATTGCAGCTGGTTGCACAGATTATATTTCGAAACCAGTAAATATTGCTTCGTTGAGTGAGTTGATACAAAAGTATTTTGGTAAATAAGAAGTTTAAAAATTGCAGTAAAACACAAAATTTTAAACTTCTTATTCTCTAAAAAAAAATGGAATAATTCCGAAATGAATAGACAAAATTGGTTGGGAAAAATAGGTGTAATTATTGCTTAATTTCGCCTTATTTATTCTCTTAAAAATTCATGAAATGGTTACATAAATTTTGCAAAATCAAAGTCCCAATTTTTCTCTTTTTCATACCATAATTGCCCTTGCGAAACTTGCAAAGGACAATCGAAATTATTCGTATAAAGAGCGCCTGTCCCTAATCCTTGCGGCATCAAATTATGTTGCAAATAAGTCCATTGTGCGATAGCATTTAAACCAATATTACTCTCTAAAGCCGAAGTAATCCACCAACCTATATTATATTTTTCGGCTAGTAAAATCCACTCTTTTGTTCCTCTAAAACCGCCAACAAAACTTGGTTTCAAAATGATATATTGCGGCTTAATTTTCTGCAACAATTGCTCCTTTTCTTCTAATGAAAACACACCTATTAGCTCTTCATCCAAAGCAATGGGGATTGTAGTGACTTTACATAGCTCTGCCATACTGTCAGTATTGTTTTTTTGTATTGGTTGCTCTATACTATGAATCATAAAACCAGCTAGTTGTGTAATTTTATATAAAGCTAAACTTTTATCAAAAGCTCCGTTTGCATCCACTCGTATTTCGACTTGTCCTGGTGTGAAATGTTGCCGAATATAGCGTAATAATTGCAGTTCTTTCTCGAAATCTATCGCTCCAATTTTGAGTTTAATACAACGAAAACCTTCTGCTAATTTTTCCTCAATTTGTTGCTTCATAAACGACTCCTCGCCCATCCAAACTAAACCGTTAATTGAGATGCTTTTTTCGGTATTGGTAAACTCCGAAGGAAAGAGCAAAAAAGGGTTTTCACTGTCTAAAGATTGGAATGCCATTTCGACTCCAAACTGAATCGAAGGAAACTCGATTAAAGCTTCCCAAAGGGCTTTTTCACCGAGATTAATATTCGCGCAAGTCCACTGTAATTTTACTTCATAATCGGGTCGATCGTCAATGCTTAATCCGCGTAAAATTCCGCACTCGCCTATTCCTTTTTTGCCGTCCTTTTCAAGAACAATAAACCAAGTTTCTTTGTTGTTCATCACGCCACGAGAAGTTCCCGATGGTCGTTTAAAATGAAGAATATATTTGTGATAGGTTGCTTTCAAAATAGGTGTTGGTATTAGGTTTGGGTTTTTGGGTTTTGGGTGTTAGTCTTGAGAAAATATTAATTCTCAAACAATCTCAAAACTCTGTCGAAATCAGCATTTGGCAATCCTGCTTTTTTAAAGATTCCGAAGTCTAGTTTAACTTTTTGAGTCCAACTTAGGCTATCAGTTACGTTTTGTGATTGGTATTTTTTATAAAGGCTTTTAGCTAATTTAAAATCTTTGTTGAATAAATAAGCATGTGCTAAATTCAACTGAATCAACAATTCCGAATTATCAAGTTTCTCCCCTTCTTTAAGGAATTTAATCGCTTTTCCATATTGTTTTGTCATTAGGTAAGCATTTCCAAGTGCGTTATAATCCTCGATCACGGCTTTATTATCTGCAACAATAGCTAGTAATTTTGCAATAGCATCTCCATATTTCCCTTGTTTTACCAAATCCGAAGCTTGGTTACGCAAATTAGAATAAATCACGTTAGAAGCACCCGTTTCACCTAAACAAGCGTTTCCAAAATCCTTGAAAGCTTTCGATTTTTCGATTGCAAGTAATTTTTGAAATTCCTGAAACTTGTATTCTTTTTGTAGTTTATCAAGAATGCAAACACAAAACTCATCTGAATTAGGGAGTTTTTTAGCTAAATCAGAAGTTTTACATTGATTGATTATTAGTTTTCGGTTTTCTAAATTCCAACCTCGACTGAGTTTTGTATCAATCCAAGGCACGACTTCGAGAATAATTTTTTGGTTCATGATCCAGTTTTTACTTTCAAAACCAAACCACATATTTCTGGTATTCAGCTTTAAACAAGACGATTTATCTAACGAAAGTAGTTTTGCGTCTTTGCTTACTGCTTCGTTTTGTGACCAACACGCTTTTGTAGTTTTTCCGCTTTCTTTGTATTCCGAAGCCAAAACTTCGTTCGAAAAAATAGCGTATTTGCATTTGTCATCGCCTGAAATTTTAGATAAAAGAAAAACAGCTCCTGCCGATCCTTGGCTTATTCCCGTAGGATCTGGAATCGATTTTAATACCGAAACCAGGCTGTTTGCCAATTGTTGGTTTTCGTCCAGAAGTGTGATTCTATAAACTACTTCGGTGGTTCCTTCGGGGAAATCTTCGGTTTTTATGACGATTCGATCTCTTGCCGAAACGACGATTTCTTTTGTAATGGCTCTTTCTTTGTCCCAATAACCGTCTTTTTGAGCAAAAACAGCTTGGAACGAAATGCTAATTAAAAGCAGTGTGATTATTTTTTTAAAATTCATTTTGTTAAATATTGATTGCCCTAGCCCTGATGGTAGCGACATCCTCTTGTGGCGGTGTTCGCCACAAGAGATATAGCGTACAGCAGGAAGTAGCTTCTAAAAAAAATTACAATTCGATGCTTTCGCCAATTTTTAGCAGCATTAAATCTTTTCCTCTATTGAAGAATTTATGAATGGCTTCTTCGTGGTTAATGACGATATAACCGAAAGTGTCGTAGTGAACACCGAGAATTTTATCGCATTCGACAAAATCTGAAGCAATAATAGCATCTTCTACATCCATCGTGAAATTGTTGCCAATTGGAAGAATTGCCAAATCGAGTTTGGTTCGCAACGGAATCAGTTTCATATCCATCGTAAGGGCTGTGTCGCCAGCGATATAAATGTTTTTATGTTCGCCTTCGATAACGAAACCGCCGGGATTACCACCATTACTGCCGTCTGGAAAACAACTTGAATGAACTGCATTGACATATTTTACTTTTCCGAAGTCGAAAGTCCAGCTTCCGCCGATATTCATAGGATGATATTTTAATCCTTTTTCACCAAAGTGAGCCGCAATTTCATAATTAGAAACTATGATTGCATTGGTTCTGCTGGCAATATATTCGACATCGAGAATATGATCGCTGTGGGCATGCGTCAGCAAAATATAATCCGCTTTTAAATCATTGATGTTAATATGCGAAGCTTTAGGATTTGCCGAAATATAAGGATCGACCAAAATGTGTTTGCCACCAACTTCGATTCCTATTGAAGCGTGACCGTAGAATGTTATTTTCATTTTAATAGAATTTAAGTTTTTATCTTTTTAGTCTTGAATTAAAATATTTTTTTTAACCACATACATAGTTTTTATTAAATAAAATAAAGACGCTTTACTTTTATATAGTAAAATCATAGCTATGCTGAAACCAAGACCCGAGCGATAGCGAACAGGCGAAGCAATTGGTCTGTCCATTTCTTTTTCTATGATTTTATGTGGTTAAAATTCTATACAGCACAAGCAACATGTTTTTTATCTCCCCCCTAAAAACAGATTCACAATTAGGTCTTGAATTAGCGAAACCATACATAATGCCAATAATATAGAAAGCGCAAAAGTACTCAACGCCAATTTTTTCAATTCTGGATCTAAAGCTTTAGGATCTTGGTTTTTATAGACGGTAATTAAATGTTTAGTTAAAGGAATATAAGCCAATAAAAACAGATATTGATCCCATCGATAGGTGCTCAAAATGGCGAAAACCAACACTAAAACCATTGCCGAAACAATTAGAAAGTAATGATATTGTTTTGCTTTTGCTGCGCCAATTTTTACTACGATAGTGTTTTTATTTGATTTTCTGTCCGATGCTTCATCGCGCATATTATTCAGATTTAAAACACCAACACTCAAAAATCCGATGGCGGCTGCAGGTAAAAACAAGTTGAATTCGATTTGTTTTGAATATAAAAAATTTACGCCTAAAGTGCTTACCAATCCAAAAAATACGAATACAAATAAATCTCCAAAACCTCTATAACCATAAGCGGTATTCCCAACTGTGTAGCGAATTGCAGAGATAATCGCTAAAATTCCTAACACAAGAAAAAATAAGGAATAACCAATGTTTGTGTCTTTGAAAGCAAAATAAATCAACACCATTGCCGAAATCAATGTTAAACCCGAAGTTATAAAAAGAGCTCGTTTCATAGCAGCTGGAGAAATCACACCACTTTGTAGCGCGCGTTTTGGCCCTACTCGATCTTCGTTATCGGTTCCTTTCATCCCATCACCGTAATCATTGGCAAAATTGGAAAGAACTTGCAATCCTAAGGTTGTTAAAATTGCAAAACCAAAAATGGTCCAACTAAAAACTTCGGTTGGAGTATCAATATTATCAGTTGGTCTGAGGGCGTACATACTTCCCACTATTATTCCCGAAACCGATAAAGGCAATGTTCTTAATCGTGCGGCTTGAATCCAGTGTTTCATTTTTTGTGTTTATTCGTTAATTCGGTTAATCGTTTATTTGTAATTGAAATAGAATTATGGTAACCATTTTTTTTCAAAATTTGGTTTTCGTTTTTCAAGAAAAGCGTTTCTACCTTCTTTTGCTTCTTCGGTCATATAAGCCAATCGGGTGGCTTCACCAGCAAAAACTTGTTGTCCTACCATTCCGTCGTCGGTAAGATTCATGGCGAATTTCAGCATTTTTATAGAGGTTGGCGATTTTTGTAAAATTTCCTGCGCCCATTCAAAAGCGGTGTCTTCTAACTCCGCATGCGGAATCACAGCATTGACCATTCCCATATCCATAGCATCTTGAGCGGAATAATTTCGACCCAAGAAGAAAATTTCTCTTGCTTTTTTCTGTCCCACCATTTTAGCCAAATATGCCGAACCGTAACCGCCGTCAAAACTTGTAACATCAGCATCGGTTTGTTTAAAAATAGCGTGTTCTTTACTTGCCAAAGTCAAATCGCAAACCACATGTAAACTGTGTCCGCCACCAACAGCCCAACCTGGAACTACGGCAATAACGACTTTTGGCATAAAACGAATTAAACGTTGCACTTCGAGAATATTCAAACGATGCTGACCATCCTCACCCACATAACCTTGATGACCGCGGGCATTTTGATCGCCACCGCTACAAAAAGAATAGATTCCGTCTTTGCTAGAAGGGCCTTCGGCAGAAAGTAAAACCACTCCAATCGAAGTATCTTCTTGAGCGTCATAAAATGCTTGATACAATTCCGATGTAGTTTTTGGGCGAAAAGCATTCCGGACATCGGGTCTGTTAAAAGCAATTCTGGCTACACCATCGCATTTTTTATAAGTGATATCTTCGTATTCTTTGACGGTTATCCAATTCATTAGATTCTGTTTTTAATTAATTTTAGTGTAAAAATAAATCATTTTTTACACATTTTACTATTCTATTTCGGCCAAGCTAAAAGTAATTGGCTTTATTTTAAATTTCATAAAAAAAGGAAAGCTTTATGCCTTCCTCTATTTTATATTTTTTTTTAAATTCAACTGTGAACTAATAAATATATCCTTTTTTAAGCCACCGATTTAAAAGATTTTCACAGATTAAAAAAAAGAACAGAACAGAAAACTCAAATCCTTTTAATCTTTTAAATCTGTGGCAAAATAATTAAAAAGACATTTATTCTTTAACCAAATAAATACCGTCTTCTTTAATTTCGATTAATTTCTCTTTGTATAAAGCACCAATTGCTTTTTTGAACGTTTTCTTGCTCATTTTCAGCACCGTTTTAATATCTTCTGGATGCGAATTATCCGTTAATCGTAAGAAACCACGACTTGCTTTTAATTCATCTAGAATTTTATCGGCATTAGGTTCAATACTTTGATACCCTTGTATTTGAAGTGCCACATCTATTTTATTATCGGGACGAATCGTTTTAATATAACCACGCATTCTATCGCCGGTACGAATCGCATCGTCATAAACCTCATCTTTGTACATCAAGCCTTTGTGTTGCTCGTTGATGATAACATTGATACCTAATTCGGTGATGTGAGAAACAATCAAATCTACTTCTTCCCCTTTTTCGACCGTTAGATGATCATTCTTCAAAAACTGATTCGTTTTACTTGACGCTACTAAACGTTTTGTTTTTTCGTCCATATAAAGGTAAACCAAATAGCGTTTCCCTTTTTCCATTGGGCGCGCTTGCTCTTTGAAGGGAACCAGAATATCTTTTTCCATTCCCCAATCCATAAAAGCACCCACTTGGTTGACATAATTCACACGCAAAAGTGCAAATTCATTCAACAAAATATAAGGTTCTAAAGTGGTGGCTACGGGACGTTCTTCGTGATCCAAATAAACGAAAACGATAATTTCCTCGCCTATTTCCCATTCGTTGGGAACGTATTTATTGGGTAAAAGTATATCGTGAATTCCTTCGGGATCCGTTTCTGGTGTTCCTAAAAACAATCCAACTTTTGTATCACGTAATATAATTAGTGTATTGTATTTTCCTATTTCAATCATTATTTCTTGTATTTTCTAAAGGGCAAAGATACGAAGTTTGAAAATAGTAAAACAGAAATCTATTTACATAAAAAAAGCGCCTATAAAAGGCGCTTTCAATCTTTTAAAAAAATATTTACTAACCGTAAATACTTTCTTTTTTGAAGTGAATTGTCAATAAATAGTAAACAACCGCTCTATATTTATTTCTGTTAGAACGACCATATTGTTCCATAACAGCATCAATCGCTTTATTTAAATCTTCTCCATCTGTCAAACCCAATTTCTTAATAAGAAAGTTGTTTTTTACGGTATCTAATTCCGATTGTTGGCTTCCTGCAACTGTTGCTGCATCAGCATTATATATTGACGGCCCGCAACCTATAGTTACCTTTGTCAATAAATCCATATCAGGGGTTACACCACATTTGTCTTTCAAATCCGCTGCGTACTTTACAATTAATTCATCTCTTGTACTCATAAATAAAATTTTAAATTTTTGTTACACATAATATTACAAATTCAAAATTAAGAAATTTATTATAAAAAAAATATTTTTTGTAAAAAAAATCTTCCTACTAATCCAACTCCTTAAAATACTGCAACAAAACAGCATCATTTACTCTTGTTGGCGTGAAAATTTCGAGAATGCAGGGTTTGTGGTTTTGTGCGTAAAAAGCTTTTAGACTTGTTGCTAAACTCGTTTCGTCACTTGCGGTGCTGTATTCGAAACCATACATTTTAGCCAATGGTTCAACAGTTAAACAATGCGAAGTTTCGAAAAAGGTATTGAAAACTGGTGTTTCATCGTGTCCTGGTAAAATCCTAAAAATCCCTCCACCTCCATTATTAATTAAAATTATTTTGAAGTTTTTTGGGATATATTCATTCCATAAAGCATTGCTATCGTATAGAAAACTTATATCGCCCGTGATTAAAACCGTCTGTTTTTTATTGGCTACAGCCGCACCAATTGCCGTTGAAGTACTACCGTCGATTCCGCTTGTACCACGATTACAAAACACTTCAATCGAAGGATTTATATCGAATAATTGTGCATATCGAATGGTGGAACTGTTACCCAAATGCAACATAGAATCTTGCGGCAAACTTGGAATTATTTCTCCGAAAACTTTAAAATCGGAGAATGGAATCTTTCCTGAATATTCGTCATGTTTTGCTTTTCTTAGTTTTGCTGTTTTTTGTAAACTAGCCTTATAATCACTTTGTATTGGGATGGTAAAAGGCAAAAATTGATTGAAAAACGAATTGGGTTCTAACTTAAAATGTTTCGTCAAACGACCGAAAGTATCATAACCTCGTAACGGATCGATGTGCCAATGATTCGCTGGTTTGTATTGGCGCAGAAATGCTTTTATCCTTTTGGAAACTACCATTCCACCAAAAGTAATGAGAATATCCGGTACAAAATCTTCGAAATCTTTCTTCGAAAAAGGAGTAATTATAGTATCAATATTGTTTAGAAATGTAGGATGATGAAGGTTTGAAGTCGTTTCGGTCATCACTACAACCGAATCATCATGAGCCAGTAATTCGATTATTTTAGCGTCGATTTCATTGGGTTTATTTTCGCCAACTAAAATCAATTTCTTCTTCGAGGCATTCCAAATAGTGGTAAATTCGACAATGTCATCAATTGCTATTATCTTTTTCTTTTTGGCTAAATCCAAAATAGTGACATCGACATCTAATTTAGAAACCGTTTGATACAAAGGCTCTTCAAAAGGCGCATTAATATGAACTGGCCCTTTTTTGGCGAAAGCCTTATTTATTGCCCTATTTATTTTCAAATCATTTTCAATACAAGCTTCTTCGGTTAAATTGGCGTTATATAAACAATGATTTTTGAATACATTTTCTTGTCGAATCGTTTGTCCGTCACCAATGTCGATTTTGCTTTGAGGTCTATCGGCAGAGATAACGATCAATGGAATTTGGCTGTAAAATGCTTCGGCGAAAGCCGGATAATAATTCAACAATGCCGAACCCGATGTGCAAACTACGGCAACTGGTTTCTGAATTTGTTGGGCAATTCCTAGTGCAAAAAAAGCGGCACAACGCTCATCAACAATGCTATAGCAATTAAATTCGGGATTATTTACAAAGCCTATTGTTAATGGTGCGTTTCGCGAACCAGGAGAAATTACGATGTTTTTTACTCCTTTGTCAAGGCAAATTTGGATAATGCTTTGTGCTAAAGGTATTTTAGGGTAAATCATTTTTTGAGTTTATAGTGTAAAAGTTATTGGAAACTTTAACTCGAGCAAAGTTACAAACTTAGCACATAATTTAACTTATAAAACGAAGATATTCGGCACTATTTTTGCGCAAAAGGAATATATTTGTAAAAGTGTTTCTCAATCAATACTATAATTTTATGTTTCAAAAAAGTATACGATTTCTTTGCTTATTCTGCTTATTCATTTTTGCACAAAACGGAATTGCACAAAACAATTTCAAGTTTGATGAAAGCAATTATCAAACCATAATCATGAGATCAAAAGCAGAGAAAAAACCTGTTTTTCTTATGTTATATGCCACTTGGTGCCCTCATTGCAACAAAATGAAAAAGGACGTACTCACCGATACTTTGGTTACCAATTTACTGAGCAAAAATTATATTTATGCTTGGCAAGATATTGATAAACCAGAAGGAATTATGCTGAAAGAAAAATTCAAAATAACTTCTATGCCAACATTTATATTCCTAGATTCTAACGAAAATGAGCTCTACCGTTTAAACAGTGAATATAAAACTGCAAATTTTGTTGAAGAAATTAAAAATGCTTTAGACTCAAAGAAACAATTACCTTATTTAGAGAATCAGTTCTCAAAAGATCCAAGCAATGCCGATAAATGGCTTAGTTATATGAATGTTTTAAAAAAGGGAAGAAACAGAAGTTATGTGTCTGAAAAAGCCCATAAATATTTAGAAACACAAAGCGAGACTCAATTATTAAGTGAAACAAATTGGAGAATAATTTCTAATGGCGTCACGGATATTTCTTCAAGAGAATTTCAATTTGTTTTGCATCATCAAAAGGAGTTTGCCGCCATTTCGTCTCCAGAAAGAGTCTATCGAAAAATAACAAATATTGTCACCGAATTACTCGAACCTTATACCGAAAGTTTAGATACAATTCATTATTTCAAAAAACGTGAAATTGCAAAAACAATTCATACACAAAAAATTGATTCCTTGATTTTTACCTATGATATTGCAATTGCCGAAAGAACTGGAAATTGGTCTTCTTATAGAAAAACCACATTAGAATCTACTGAAAAATTTGCATGGAATAACGCATCACTTTTGAAAGATGTTGCCAAGAATTATTTGCAGCATATTGTTGACATTGAAAGCTTGAAACAGGCTATAAAATGGACGAATCATTCCTTAGAATTAAACGATTCGTTTGATGGAAATCTATTACTTTCCCAGCTTTATTTAAAAATAAAGGATGAAAATTCGGCGATTCAATTTGCTCGAAAAGCCAAAGATATTTGCACGGGTTTAGGATGTAATTCGAAAGATATTGATGAATTATTTATAGAACTTGGCATAAAATAAAACTGTTTTTACTTCCCGAAATTAAAATTATGAATATCAAAATTAGAGCCTACAAAACCGAAGATACTCAAGCTATTTTAGACATTCTAAACTACAATATTTTGCATTCGACTTCCTTATATGATTACGATATTAGAAGTTATGAGCAACAAAAAACAATTTTGGAAGACAAATTAAACAAAGGTTTTCCTGTGATTGTTGCCGAACTAAATGGCGAAGTAGCTGGTTTCGGGATGTACAGCGAATTTAGATTACGAGAAGCCTATAAATTTACCGTTGAACATTCGGTTTATATAAACAAGAATTTTCAAGGTAAAGGCATTGGAAAATTAGTATTACAGGAATTAATCCATTTGGCTCGAAAACAAAAAATTCACACAATGATTGCCGTAATCGATTCGGAAAATGAAAAAAGCGTGGAATTTCACGAGAAATTTGGTTTCGAAACCATTGGTATTTTTAAAGAATGCGGTTTTAAATTTGATCGATGGCTGAATACTGTATTTATGCAATTGATTTTGATGTAAAACCAAATAGATTCAAATTTATAAATTGGGTTTATAATACATAAAGTTATAAGGTTAAACTTTTTTATTTTGCCACAGATTAAAAAGATTCACACAGATTAGTCAGTGCAAATCTTTTTAATCTGTGGCAAAACTTTTTTTAGAAGCAAAAGCGCTAAAAACATAGTTTAAAACTATATTTGAGACCAATAAAAGCGTTCTTTGCACGTAATACAATTTACAATAAAAAAATTTCATGGACTACACCTTACTTTCCTCGCCTTTACAAGGATTTACCGACTTTCGTTTTAGAAATGCTCAAAACAAGATTTTTGGAGGAATTGACACTTTTTATTCGCCTTATATTCGGTTAAACGGGAAGTTGGTAATAAAACCTTCTTACGAAAGAGATTTACTTCCAGAGAATAATTTGGGTTTAGAAGTTATTCCACAGATTATAACTAATGACGCCAACGAATTTTTATTTGTTGCCAAATATGTTCAAGAATTGGGTTACAAAGAACTGAATTGGAATTTAGGTTGCCCCTACCCTATGGTTACAAAATGCGGCATGGGTTCTGGTCTAATAAGCAATCCAGAAAGAATCTACGCAATTCTGAACAAAGTTCATTCGGAATCGGATATAATTGTGTCGATGAAAATGCGTTTGGGCTATGATACCACCGAAGAAATTCTTGATGTTTTGCCTATTCTTGACACCTACCCTATTAAGAATATTGCCATTCATGCCCGCATTGGTAAACAACTTTACAAAGGCGGCGTACATCTTGATGCTTTTCAGCAATGTATAGATAACACGCGGCATAAATTATATTATAATGGAGATATTAAATCGGTGGAAAAATTTCAAGAAATGCAGCAACGATTTCCTATGATAGACCACTGGATGATAGGAAGAGGATTGATTTCTGATCCATTTTTACCTACTATGATTCGGAGTAATTCAGCAGAATATCCCGAAAACCGAATGGAAATGTTCAGTAAATTCCATGATACACTTTACGAAATATATAGCGAATCTTTATCGGGATCCACGCATATTTTATTGAAAATGTATCATTTATGGGAATACTTTTCGACTACATTTTCGAATCCGCATAAAGTTTTAAAGCAAATAAAAAAAGCGCAGAGTATCAGGAATTACGAAGCGGCTGTTGCGGCAATTTTCAAAAACGAGAAATAATTATAAACCATATAAGGCATATAAGTTTCATGTAAGACAAAAACCTTAAATGAAACTTATATGCCTTATATGGTAAAAAAATATTATCCCTTAATCCAATTTACGATTTCAGGATCGGTTGGTAAGGTTTTTGGCGAAATCACTTTTACCAATTCGCCTTTTTCGTTAATTAGGTATTTTTGAAAATTCCATTCTACTTCCGAATCTTGCAATCCGTTTTTCGATTTTTGGGTAAGAAATTGATACACTTTGTCCATATCGCTTCCTTTAACTGAAATCTTGCTCATCATCGGGAAAGTAACTCCGTAATTTAACTGGCAAAAAGTTTCAATTTCTTTATTAGTTCCCGGCTCTTGTGAAGCAAAATTATTGGCTGGAAAGCCTACAATTATAAAGTTTTTGGCTGCATATAATTTATAAATAGCTTCCAAATCTTTGTATTGCGGTGTTAATCCACATTTTGAAGCTGTATTTACAATCATGATTTTTTTACCTTTAAGGGAAGCAAAATCAAATTGTTTTCCTGACAAATCTTCAACTTTAAACTGATAAATGGTTTGTTTTTCCATAGCTGATTTACTTTTGTTGTTTTGCGCTTGACCTTGAATTGTCACCAAAAGGAAAATTCCACAAGCAATACGAATTAGGTTTTTCATAGGATTAAAATTTTTAGTAAATATAAAGCCTTTTATTTTTAAACGTTTGTTAATGTATTGGTAAATAATTGGCATAAAAAAGGCTCAACTTACATTGAACCTTTTTTGTAATTATTTAAAATTTATTTCTTATAATATTTTCTGTATTTTGGATACGTAATCCCTCCAAAAAGGGCTATTGTTCCTAGCGAAATCCAGATCCAACTTAACGAATGCGCTTCGCCACTGGCATAAGAATGCAATCCTACCAAATGGAAATTTACCCCATAATACGTAAACAAAATCGATATAAATGCAAATACACTCATTAAGTTAAAAACCCATTTTCCTCGAAGAGCTGGTACAAAACGAGAGTGAATTACAAAAGCATAAACCATAATACTAATTAATGCCCAAGTTTCTTTTGGATCCCATCCCCAGTAACGCCCCCAACTTTCGTTAGCCCATTGTCCGCCAAGGAAATTCCCGATGGTAAGCATAATCAATCCTACTGTCAATGACATTTCGTTAATGTACGTTAGCTCTTTAATGTTCAAAAGCATTTTAGATCTGTTTTTTTCATTGGTAAACAAAATCAGTAGCAACGAAACCGTTCCTAAAATCATTCCCAAAGCAAATGGTCCGTAACTTGCCACGATTATTGCCACGTGAATCATTAACCAATACGAATTCAATACCGGTTGCAAATTGCCAATTTCAGGATCAATCCAGTTCATATAAGCTGCCAATAAAATCATAGCAGTTACAAAGGCAGAAGATGCCACGGTAAGTTTTGATTTTATATCGAAAGCCAAACCAAAAAACATGGTTGCCCAAGCCACATATATAATCGATTCATAAGCGTTACTCCATGGTGCGTGACCCGAAATATACCAACGAGCAATTAATGCGGCCGTATGCAAAGCGAAAAGTACCGCAATGACAATGTGCATTGAATTAACCAAAATATTCAATACTTTTCTTTCTTTGAAAATTTTAAGGATCGTAAATAACAACATCAAAATAGCTGCAAATAGATATAAATAAGGTAGTTTTTTGAAAACATCATATTTATTATATAAGATTTCGGAAGTTATTTTTTGTTCCGTTGGCCTTACTTTGCTACCAAATTTTTTCTGAAAACCATTGATACTTTCCAATAATTCGTCAGCCTGCTTATAATCATGTGATTTTGACGCACCGTTTAAAGAGTTAAAATACAACGGAAGAATACTT
>CANBWX010000023.1 GCA_947373225.1 Flavobacteriaceae bacterium
CCAAAAGTCCCCACATTAGTAACCGTATAGGTTCCACCTTGTGTGTCGTCTGGTTTTAGCTTACCTGTTTTGGCACGATTCCCTAGATCATTCACGGCTTTTGCCATTCCTACCAAGTTCAATTGATCAGCGTTTTTGATAACTGGAACAATTAGGTTTCCGTTTGGCAATGAAGCTGCCATTCCTAGGTTTATATTTTTCTTTTTGATAATGAAATCGCCATCAACAGCAATATTCATCATCGGAAAATCTTTCAACGCTTTAGCAACAGCCTCCATAAAAATAGGCGTATAAGTCAGTTTTTCGCCTTCTCTTTTTTCGAAAGCAGTTTTAACTTTATCTCGCCATTTTACAATATTGGTTACATCTACTTCAATAAAAGATTGCACGTGTGCCGAAGTTTGTATCGACGCCACCATATAACCGGAAATCAGCTTGCGCATCCTGTCCATTTCTATGATTTCGTCGCCACTGTTAAGCCCCCCAACCCCCGAAGGGGGAGCTGGTTGTGACTTATAAAGTGAGGTTTTTTGTTCAGAGAAATTATTCGGTGTTCCTACTTGTAATTCTTGGTTTACTTCTTGTTTCTTTTCGCTCGGAATTCCCCCTTCGGGGGTTAGGGGGCTTTTGTTTTTTATATAATTCAGAATATCTTCTTTTGTAACTCTTCCTTCTTTTCCTGAACCTAGAATATTTTCTAATTCCGAAAGCGAAACTCCTTCTTCCTTGGCAATATTTTTGACCAATGGCGAAAAGAATTTTTCAGAATCGGAGAAATTTGTCGGTGCAGAAACAGTTTCTTTAGCCACTTCAATTGTTTTTTCAATTGTTGCAACTTCAACAGGAACAACAACTTCTTGTTTCACAATTTGAGGAACAGCATTTGCATCTGTTTCGATAATAGCAATTGTTTGACCAACTTGAACCAAATCATCTATACCAAACAATTGTTCTACTAAAACACCCGAAACCTCACTTGGCACTTCACTATCGACTTTATCGGTAGCAATTTCCAGTACAGCTTCGTCGGCTTCGATTTTGTCGCCAACTTGTTTCAGCCAATTTGTGATGGTCGCTTCCGCAACACTTTCTCCCATTTTTGGAAGCTTCAATTCAAATCTTGCCATATTGTTACCTATGAAGGCGGTTTTAGTTTTCTGCTTGCAAAATTAGTAATTATTTTTAGTTTTTGACTGATAATTGATAGTTTTTGGACAAATCCAAAAAATGAAATCTAAAATTAAAATTATGAAATTTCAATAACTTCTCCTCTATCAAAACTACTATTGCTACCAATCACAAAATCAGACAATTTAGGTAAAACTTTAAACGAAAATCCTTTATTTTTATTTGCTTCGAAAGCTTGAATTATAGCCTTAAAATCAATATAATTTTGATCAAAAATGATTTCTATTTTTCCATTTCCCAAAAGTATTTCCGATTCACTTTGAAGTCTTACCGGCTTTTTGAATTGATATTCTAATCTTTCTCTCAAAACTTCGTCATCAGAAATAAGCACATAATTCTCGGGCGATAATTTTGGCTTCGGTTTTCCTTTAAACGTTTTTACTAACGAAAAAAATACAATCCCCAATTTCATAAACAACGAAAACAAAAATGATGATCGAAAATGCTTTTTATAGAAAAAATTCATCGCTTCTTGCGAACGCTTCATATACATGACGTCCTTCACCGTACTTTCTCCTTTATAATGTATCACGGTGGTTTCATGGAAATAATAGTTCGATTTCCCTTTTTGCAAAACCATATAACTCAAATCGATATCATCCGAATACATGAAACAATTTTCATCGAAACCGCCAATTTCAGTATATAATTCCCGTTTCATAACCATAAAAGCGCCAACGAGAATGTCGATTTTTCCGGTTTGATTTTCGTTTAAATGTTGGGCGTAATATTTATTGAAAAAACTCGATTTTGGAAAAAGCTTGTATAAACCCGAAATTTTGGTAAACGCAACCCAAGGCAGTGGCGTTCCACGCTTACTTTCCGGCAAGAAATTTCCTGTTCCGTCGATCAATTTTACACCAACTATTCCTATTTCTTTTTGGCTTTTGGCGAAAGCCAACACTTTCGTAAAAGTATCTTCGGCAACAACAGTATCTGGATTTAGAATACAAATATATTCTCCTTTTGCATGGCTTACACCAATATTATTCCCTTTTGGGAAACCTAAATTTGCCGCATTTTCGATGAGTTTTACATTCGGAAAACGCTTTTTTATCATTGCACAACTATCATCTTGAGAATTATTGTCGATCACAATAATTTCTGCATCCATGTTTTTTATAGCGCTTTCGACGCTTAAAACACATTGTTCTAGAAAATAACACACGTTATAATTAAGGATGATGATGGATAGTTGCATTTGACAAATTTAATAAGATTTGTGTAACAATTTTTTAAGATGAACATATTTAGTTTATTGTTCCAAAATAATTTGTCAAAAAATATTCGACTTCAATTTGTCATTCCGTAGGAATCTAAATTTAAGGATTTTGAGATTCCTATGGAATGACAATGTTAATATTGAAAAATTCCATTTTAACAAAATGAAATTAATTTCAAAAAAAAAGTTGAAAAATTAAAAGATTGCTTCCTGCCGCGCAATGACTTACTTTTGCAAAAAAACTACACTTGTGAATTATTTATCTGTCGAAAATATCTCCAAATCTTTTGGAGAGCGCACGCTTTTTAAAGACATTTCATTTGGGATTAACAAAGACCAAAAAATTGCCTTTATAGCCAAAAACGGTTCTGGAAAAACCACCATAATGAATATCATTAACGGTTTTGACGAACCCGACACAGGCCAAGTCGTACTTCGAAAAAGCATTAGAATGGCTTTCTTGTCGCAAGACAACAAATTGCAAGACGAACTTACGATCGAAGAAAGCATTTTCGCATCGGATAACGAGAGTTTGAAAGTGATTGAAGCCTACGAAAAAGCATTGGAAAACCCAGAAGATGAAGAAGCCTACCAAAAAGCTTTCGACGGAATGGACCAGCACAATGCTTGGGATTTTGAAACGCAATACAAACAAATATTGTTCAAATTGAAGTTGGAAGACTTTAAATTGAAAGTAAAAAACCTTTCGGGTGGACAGAAAAAACGTTTGTCATTGGCAATTATTTTGATTAATCGTCCAGACTTATTAATTCTGGATGAACCTACAAATCACTTGGATTTAGAGATGATCGAGTGGCTTGAAAGTTATTTTGCCAAAGAAAACATCACCTTATTTATGGTTACGCACGACCGTTTCTTCCTAGAACGCGTTTGTAACGAAATCATTGAATTAGACAACGGAAAAATATACCAATACAAAGGGAATTATTCTTATTATTTAGAGAAAAAAGAAGAGCGAATCGCTTCGGAAAATTCGAGTGTGGACAAAGCTCAAAACCTCTTTGTTAAAGAATTAGAATGGATGCGTCGCCAGCCGAAAGCTAGAACTTGTAAAAGTAAATCGCGCCAAGATGATTTTTATGACATTAAGGAAAAAGCACAAAGTCGCCGTCGCGAAAACGTAGTTGAACTTGAGATTAATATGGAACGAATGGGGAGCAAGATTATCGAGCTTCATAAAATTTCCAAAAAATTCAAGGATCACGTTATTTTAGATAATTTCAGTTTTGATTTTCAACGTGGCGAACGCATTGGAATCATTGGAAAAAATGGAACTGGAAAATCCACTTTCTTAAATTTACTGACAGGAACGATTCCTTTAGATTCTGGAAAAGTTGTTATTGGCGAAACTATAAAAGTGGGTTATTATACCCAAAGCGGGATTAACCCAAAACCGGGTCAGCGCGTGATTGATGTCATCAAAGAATACGGAGAATTTATTCCGTTGATGAAAGGCAGATTGATTTCGGCTTCGCAATTGCTGGAACGTTTTCTTTTTGACAGCAAAAAACAATACGATTATGTAGAGAAATTGAGCGGTGGCGAGTTGAAACGTTTGTATTTATGTACGGTTTTGATTCAGAATCCGAACTTTTTGATTCTGGATGAACCAACGAATGATTTAGACATTGTTACTTTAAATGTTCTAGAAAGCTTCCTTCTGGATTATCCAGGTTGTTTATTGGTTGTTTCGCACGACCGTTATTTCATGGATAAAATCGTCGATAATTTATTTGTTTTTAGAGGACAAGGTGAAATAGAAAATTTCCCTGGAAACTACTCCGATTTTAGAGCGTATGAAGACAGTGCCGATGTTGCCCAAAAAGAAGACAACAAAGCCGATAAAAAAGACTGGAAACAAAACAATCCTACAGGGAATCTGACTTTCAACGAGCAAAAAGAATTTCAGAAAATCGAAAGAGAAATCAAGGATTTAGAATTGGATAAAGCCAAAATAGAACAACTGTTTTCTGATGGAAAAGTAACGGAAAACGATATTGAGAAAAAGGCCAATGAATTGAAAAATATCATTTCAAAAATGGAAACCAAAGAAGAACGCTGGTTCGAACTTTCGAGTAAAATGGAAGGATAATTGGTCATTGCGAGGAACGAAGCAATCTCATAATGAGAGCAACTGATGTGATTTCTCCTTTGTCGAAATGACAAAAAAACCACAACAAAAATCAAATTTTGTTGTGGTTTTTTGCTTGTAAAAAGCAGGCTTTACGCCATAAACAAAACTGGCTTATGGTAGTTATACAAAGCCAAATTGTAAGGAACTATTCTAGGCGCTACTTTTTCTGTAGCAGCATCTAAAGTGATATGATTGTGTTTTGTGAACAAGTAAATTTCTTTTAAACAATTAGACAATCGCTTATGAATTGCCGTTTTAAAAGTCGGTAATGGCTTGTCGCCTACCAAAAAATCAATTTGGAAATTAGAACTTGTTTTCGAAATGTTATTTCCAATTATTCTTATGCTGAATTTTGTCGGAATTCCGTTTTGTTTTCCTTGATAGTGTATTATCATAACTGTTTTATATTAAATTGGGATTAAAATAAATTTTTCAACTTCTATATTTGCTGAATTCTGCATAAAATTAATTAAAAATTAAAAATTGACAAAATACCAGCTCCAAAATTATCATTTTTTAACAAATTAATTAATAGAACACTTTCTAACCAAATTTAATTTTCTAAAAATTTCATAAAATCATTCAATTTTGTTGCCAAATAAATTTTGCTATATTTGCTTTTTTTTAAATAATTCCTCATGAAACACTTATTATCGGCACTAGTTGTAATGACACTTTTTATCTCATGTACTAAAGATAAAACAGCCCCAGCTATTGATTATACAGCCAAAAACGAACAAGAAATCATAAATTATATAGCTAAAAATAATTTAACCGCACAAAGAACCTCTGATGGTTTATACTACGTGATAAACACTCAAGGAACTGGAATGCAACCTACTGCAGCGTCTAATGTTACCGTGGCTTATAAAGGTTATTTCACTAGCGGAACGGTATTCGATCAAAGTCCTTCGGCTGGAATTTCCTTTGGTTTGAACAACGTTATAAAAGGCTGGACAGAAGGAATTCCTTATTTTAAAGCTGGAGGAAGCGGAATTCTTTTGATACCTTCAAGTTTAGGTTACGGAAGTAGTGATTACAGCGGTATTCCTGGAGGATCCGTACTTATTTTTGATGTTAACTTGATTTCGGTAAACTAAGATTAATTAGCCTGAGGCTAGATTTTTAATCCATATTAGCAAAAAAAAACCACAACAAAATCTAATTTATGTTGTGGTTTTCATTTTATAAAATAACAGCCATTACCAAGGAATCGGATTATAATCTTTCAAGAATTTTCCACACCAATGTTTGCCAGTATTTATTCCGTCAAACAAAGGATCCATCACTCGTGCTGCGCCATCAACAATATCTAATGGCGGTTGAAAATCTTCTTCTTCCTGTTTTCTTTTGGCTAATTCTGCGGGATCCTCGTCTGTTACCCAACCCGTGTCAACGGCGTTCATAAAAATTCCGGCTTTCGCCAAAGTGCCTGAGGAAGTATGCGTTAGCATATTCAGAGCGGCTTTTGCCATATTGGTATGCGGATGGCGATCTTCCTTGAAAAATCGGTGAAACTTCCCTTCCATTGCCGAAACATTGATGATGTGTTTTTGTCCCGTGTTGTCTTTTTTCATCACTTCCGAAAGTCGGTTGCACAATACAAAAGGCGCAACGGAATTGACCAATTGCACTTCGATCATTTCGGTGGTTTCAATTTGTCCCAAACGCAATCGCCAGCTGTTGGTTTTTCGCAAATCGACTTGCTGCAAATCGGCATCGAGTTCCCCTTCCGGAAAAACTTCGTTTGCAACCAATGCGTTATCAAACGAATAAGGAATCTGAGATAATTTGGCGGAAGCCCGCAAACCAATTCCAGGTTCTGGTCCGTGCCAAGTTACCGGCATATTTTCATTGGATGAAAAACCTGTCGTCAGGACTTTTAATTCTTCTAAACAATTGGTATGATCTAATAATAATTCCTGAGCTTCTTTTGGCAAAGAGCCAATGGGCAGTTCTTCGTTTTCCATCAAATGCGAATAAAATCCGGCTGGTCGTCGCACGGTTTGCGCAGCATTATTGATAAGAATATCCAAACGATGGTATTTTTGTTCTATAAAATTGCAGAATATTTCCACACTCGGAATATGCCGTAAATCTAATCCGTGAATTTTTAAGCGATCTTTCCATTCTAAGAAATCATCTTCTTTAGAAAATCGCAAAGCGGAATCCACCGGAAAACGAGTCGTGGCAACAACAGTCGCGCCGCCGCGCAAAAGCATCAGCGTAATATGATAACCAATTTTTAATCGAGAACCTGTGATCACAGCAATTTGCCCTTTTACATCGGCAGTTTGAAAACGTTTTGCGTAATTATAATCGCCACAATCCGGACACATCGTATCATAAAAATGGTGCATTTTAGTAAACTCAGTCTTACAAACGTAGCAATTTCGAGGTTTCGTAAATTCTAATTGTTCTTTGATTTCTAAATCATTCGAACCTAATAATTTTGGAGCTACAAAAACACTTGCTTCGCGGGCATACCGAATTCCGGTTTCTTTACGAGCCGTTCGGTCTTTCTTTTCCTGTTTGCGTTTGGCTACCGCTTTTCCGTCCTTTTTTCTTTTGGCTAATTCGTCCCGATCAGGGCGTGAAAATTGTCCAGCGGCTTTGAGTAATTCGGTTCGTTGCTCTTTCGGAATATCAAATATCTGATCTGTATCCGTGTTTAATTGTGCCAAAATAGCGATACATCGGTCAATTTCTTCCGAAGTTATGGCTATAGTATTGTTTATTGCTGCTGTCATTAAGTTCTAAAAATCAAGGGGACAAAGATAGGTTTTTAAAGTCGTAAAGTTTCAAAGTCGTAAAGTCGAAAGTTATTATAACATGTTCTAAACTTTGTCAATTTGAAACATTCGACTTTAAGACTTTGGACTTTGGACAATTATCTAAGTATCTTCGCATTCCTAATTTGTAACTTTCGTATGTTATTCCAAATAAAAGCCTACATCAAATTCCTTTGGAATTCCAAAAACGAACACGCGGTGCATTCACCATTTGTGTTTAGTTTGATTGTCAAATGTTTTTATGACAAGAAATCAAAACCTGACCCGAGCGGTAGCGAACAGGCGAAGCAATATCAAGTTTTAAAAAATTACAGAAATTCACTTTTAGAAAATACAAATACAATTGATGTAACCGATTTTGGAGCGGGTTCTAAAGTTTTTAAATCAAATACCAGAGAAATCTCTAAAATTGCCAAAACCGCTGGAATATCATCAAACCGAGCCGAATTATTGTTCCGAATCACAAATTATTTTCAACCAGATACGATTTTAGAAATAGGAACTTCATTAGGTTTAGCCACTTCTGCACTAGCCTTGGGAAATCCAAAAGCCAAAATAATAACGCTTGAAGGGTGTCCTGAAACGGCTCATCAATGTCAATTGCAATTGCAAAATTTCAATATCAAAAATGTAGAATTAGTAATTACCGAATTTTCAACATACTTCAAAACTTACAACTTACAACCTACAACTTACAACTTAATTTACTTCGACGGAAACCATTCAAAAACCGCCACTTTAGAATATTTTGAACTTTTATTACCAACAATAACAAACGAAAGCGTATGGATTTTAGATGATATTCATTGGTCAAAAGACATGGAAGAGGCTTGGAAAATCATAAAAAAACATCCAAAAGTGTCCGTCACAATCGATACATTTCAATGGGGATTTGTATTTTTTAGAAGAGAGCAACCCAAGGAACATTTTGTGATTCGGGTATAAAAAAAATGACAGCCATTACTGCCTGTCATTTCTCCTTGAATTAATAATTACCTAATGTTTCGCTTTTTCCATTTCGGCTGATTTTGCACCTATTCTATTTATTTTAAACATAGGAGCAAATTTGAATTTTATTGAAGCAATTTTCATATTATCCGCTGAAGACAGACCTTCTTTTTCAACGGTGTTTTTTCTACTATCTAATCCTTCATACATCACCTTTACTTCATCATAATCTTCTCTTGAAAAATTATGTTTATTATCTTTATAGGATTGAAAAAAAACATCATAAACTTTTAGAATATTGTCTTTATTCACCCAACTGAAGTTCATATCATCGCCAATTTTTCCTTCGCCAAAAAGTGCATTTCTCAATTTTTGCTTTGATCCAACAGTTACAACAACCCTTTTTTTAGCATCCATTTCGGCTTCTACTTTTGCTTTTAATGCCGCATATTTTAATCTGCTTGCATCAACTCGCTCTTTCGCTGCTATTTTATCTTTAAGATTCTCAATTGCCGAATCGGCAACTACACTTCGCATTTTATATTCGGCATCAATTGCTTGCCAATTTCCATTATCATCTAAAGATGATTTATTCCCTAATGAATCTACATAGATTACATAGGTATCGACCGTTTTTTGGGCCTTCATTTCTTTCTCGTCTTTACACGATGTGAATCCCGAAGCGACTAGCGCTATTCCTAAAAATAATTTTAAACTTTTCATAATCTACTGGTTTTATATTTAATTAAGTAAATGTAATTCAACACTATAACTATTCAATTTTAATCCAAAAATTATGAAATAAATCAAAATAATTATGAAATAAACCATCATCAATAGCTTTATTTGACACTAAAAAAAATCCAATTTTAAATTTCACCCAAAAACTATGACTCCAAATCGCTAAAGGAATTTCTATCAAAATATAAATTTGTAACGAAAATGAATTTCAGTCTACTAATATTTAATTGAAATCAATTTTGTACTTTTAAAATCTTAAATCAAAAACCATAAATTAGAATGAAGGCACTAATAAAAATAACCAATATCAAACGTGATTTTGTCTTGGGAAATGAAATCGTTTATGTTTTAAAAGGTATTGATTTAGAGATAAATAAAGGAGAATATGTAGCACTTATGGGACCTTCTGGCTCAGGAAAATCGACTTTGATGAACCTTTTGGGATGCTTAGACACACCTACTTCTGGAAGCTATATTCTGAACGGAAAAGACGTCAGCCAAATGCACGATGACGAATTAGCCGAAATTCGGAACAAAGAAATAGGATTTGTTTTTCAAACATTCAACCTTTTACCTCGAACAACAGCGCTTGACAATGTAGCTTTGCCAATGATTTATGCCGGATTTTCGAAATCAGAAAGAAAAGCCCGTGCAACAGATGTTTTAAAACAGGTGAATTTAGCCGACCGAATGGATCACCAGCCCAATCAACTTTCGGGTGGACAACGCCAGCGTGTAGCCATTGCCCGTGCCTTGGTCAATAAACCTTCAATAATTCTTGCCGATGAACCTACAGGAAATTTAGACAGTAAAACATCTGAGGAAATCATGACACTTTTAGAAGAAATCCATAGCAAAGGCAACACTATTATAGTTGTTACCCACGAAGAAGAAATTGCTGCGCATGCCAAGAGAATCATCCGTTTGAGAGATGGAATGATCGAGAGTGACACTTCGAAATAGGTTATATAGGTTAATCATTAAACGGTTAATCCAATAAGCAATTAACCGACTAAACAACAAAAATGAAAATATACACAAAGACTGGCGATACAGGAACAACAGCACTTTTTGGCGGAACCCGAGTTCCTAAAGACCACATTCGCATAGAAAGTTATGGTACGGTTGACGAATTGAATTCTTATATTGGACTAATTCGGGATCAAGAAATGAATCTGCATTACAAAAAAATTCTAATAGAAATTCAAGATCGATTATTCACCGTTGGAGCTATTCTAGCCACTCCACCCGAAAAAGAAGTGAAGAAAAATGGAGAATTACGGTTGCAAAATTTAGGAATTGTAGAAAGTGACATCGAATTGCTCGAAACCGAAATCGATGCTATGGAAGAAGTGTTGCCACCAATGACGCATTTTGTTCTACCAGGAGGGAATACAACTGTGTCATATTGTCATATTGCCCGTTGCGTTTGCCGCCGTGCCGAACGATTAGCCGTGCATTTAGACCACAACGAACCCGTTGCCGAAATCGTAGTTAAGTACTTAAACCGACTTTCTGACTACCTTTTTGTATTGGCACGAAAGTTGTCGAATGATTTACACGCTGAAGAAGTAAAATGGATTCCGAGAAAGTAATCAGATTTCAGGTTGCAGAAGGAAGAGTTCAAATATTTCAGACAACAGATTAGTGGTATTTCAAATAATTTTTCCAGCTACCAATCTGAAATCTGTAAACTAGAATCTGCTATCTGAAAAAACGTTCTTAACTTTAATAAAAAATAAATGCTTTTTTACTTGTCTTGTTCAGTAAAAAATTTATTTTTGCACAAAACTAAACAGACAAAAGATGTATTGGACATTAGAATTAGCATCGTATTTAAGTGATGCCCCGTGGCCTGCAAACAAAGATGAACTTATCGACTACGCTATTAGAGCTGGAGCTCCTTTAGAAGTGGTTGAAAACCTACAGTCTATAGAGGATGAAGGGGAGATATATGAATCGATGGAAGAGATTTGGCCGGATTATCCTACTGACGAAGATTATCTTTGGAACGAGGATGAATATTAAAAAAATATCTCAAAAAAAAAGTCTCAAAAGAGGCTTTTTTTTTGTTTAAATTTACGCACTTTTATAAAATAGAAATACAAATATATTATGAGTTTCATAAACAGCATACTTAAAGTCTTTGTTGGAGATAAATCACAAAAAGATGTAAAGGCGTTACAACCTTATTTAACCAAAATTAAAACTTTTGAAAGCGTTCTTGCTGCGTTATCACACGATGATCTTCGTGCCAGAACTGCTTTTTTTAAAGATAAAATAAAACAAGCTCGTGCCGAGAAAGATGCAAAAATTGCTTCGATTAAACTAGAAGCAGAAACGGTTGAAGACATAGATAAACGCGAAGACTTATACGTAGCCATCGATACTTTAGAAAAAGAAGCTTACGAAATTTCGGAAAAAACCTTGTTAGAAATTCTCCCTGAAGCTTTTGCGGTTGTAAAAGAAACGGCAAGACGATTCAAAGATAATACCCAAATCACAGTTACTGCAACAGCAAAAGACCGCGAACTTTCGGCTAGCAAAACCTATATTACTCTTGATGGCGAAAACGCTATTTGGGCAAACTCTTGGAACGCAGCCGGAAAACAAATCACTTGGGACATGATTCACTATGATGTTCAGCTGATTGGTGGAATGGTTTTGCACGAGGGTAAAATTGCCGAAATGCAAACGGGTGAAGGAAAAACATTAGTGGCTACTTTACCTCTTTATTTGAATGCTTTGACCGGAAACGGAGTGCATTTAGTAACCGTAAATGATTACTTGGCAAAACGAGATAGCACTTGGAAAGCGCCTTTATTCGAATTTCATGGTTTGACTGTAGATTGTATTGACAATCACCAACCAAATTCTGAAGGTCGTAAAAAAGCCTACGATTCGGATATTACTTACGGAACAAATAACGAATTTGGTTTCGATTATTTGAGAGATAATATGGCGCATTCGCCAGAAGATTTGGTACAAAGAAAACATAATTATGCGATTGTCGATGAGGTCGATTCGGTTTTGATTGATGATGCTCGTACGCCATTGATTATTTCTGGTCCAGTTCCTGAAGGAGATCGTCACGAATTTACGGAGTTGAAACCGAAAATCGAAAACTTGGTAAGTCTTCAACGACAAATGGCAAATGGTTTCTTATCGGAAGCTAAAAAATTAATCAAAGAAGGAAATACTAAAGATGGTGGTTTCTTATTATTAAGAGCTTACAGAGCTTTGCCAAAAAATAAAGCATTAATCAAATTTTTGAGTGAAGAAGGAATTAAACAATTGCTTCAAAAAACGGAGAATCAATATTTACAAGATAACAAACGCGAAATGCCGAAAGTGGATGAAGCTTTGTATTTTGTAATCGAAGAAAAAAACAATCAAGTAGAATTATCCGATAGTGGAATCGAATTTCTTTCGGGAGATACAGATAGTGACTTTTTTGTACTTCCAGACATTGGAACTGCAATTGCCATAATCGAAAAGAAAAACTTAGGAAAAGACGAAGAAGCAGAAGAAAAAGAGAAATTATTTCAAGATTTCGGAATCAAAAGCGAGCGTATTCATACCTTGACACAACTTTTGAAAGCTTATACCCTTTTCGAAAAAGATGTAGAATACGTAATCATGGATAACAAAATCATGATTGTAGACGAGCAAACAGGTCGTATTATGGATGGTCGTCGTTATTCGGACGGTTTACACCAAGCGATTGAAGCCAAAGAAAGCGTTAAAATTGAAGATGCAACTCAAACTTTCGCAACAGTTACTTTGCAGAATTATTTCAGAATGTACAGCAAATTAGGTGGTATGACTGGAACTGCCGTTACCGAAGCTGGTGAGTTATGGCAAATATACAAATTAGATGTTGTAGAAATTCCTACTAACAGAGCAATGGTTCGTCAGGACAAAGAGGATTTTATCTACAAAACAACACGTGAGAAATTTAATGCCGTAATCGAAGATGTAACCGAATTATCGAAAGCGGGAAGACCGGTTTTAATTGGAACAACATCAGTCGAAATTTCGGAATTATTAAGCCGAATGTTGAAAATGAGAGGTGTTGCGCACAACGTTTTGAATGCAAAAATGCACAAACAAGAAGCACAAATCGTTGAAGAAGCAGGAAAACCCGGAGTGGTAACCATCGCAACGAATATGGCAGGTCGTGGAACGGATATTAAACTTTCGGCCGAAGTAAAAGCGGCAGGTGGTTTGGCAATTGTGGGTACAGAACGTCACGATTCTCGTCGTGTTGACCGTCAGTTGCGAGGTCGTGCTGGTCGTCAAGGAGATCCTGGAAGTTCCCAATTTTATGTTTCGCTTGAAGATAACCTGATGCGTTTATTTGGTTCTGAAAGAGTGGCAAAAGTAATGGACCGAATGGGATTGCAAGAAGGTGAAGTGATACAGCATTCGATGATGACAAAATCTATCGAAAGAGCACAGAAAAAAGTCGAAGAAAACAACTTTGGTGTTCGTAAACGTTTGTTAGAATATGATGATGTTATGAATGCGCAACGTGAAGTGGTTTACAAACGCCGTCGTCATGCTTTGCACGGAGAACGTTTGAAACTGGACATCGCCAATATGTTGTATGACACTTGCGATTTGATTGTAACTGACAACAAATTATCGAATGATTTCAAAAATTTCGAATTCGAATTGATTCGTTATTTCTCTATTACTTCGCCAGTTTCTGAAAGTGATTTCAACAAATTGACCGACATCGAATTGACTGGAAAAGTATATAAAGCGGCATTGGCATTTTATTCTGAAAAAACAGAACGTAGCGCAAGAGAAGCATTTCCAATCATTCAGAATGTTTATGAAGATAAAAACAACCAATTCGAACGTATTATAGTTCCGTTTACCGATGGAATAAAATCGTTGAATGTGGTCACCGATTTAAAACGTGCCTACGAAACTCACGGAAATCAATTAGTTGCCGATTTTGAGAAAAACATCACTTTGGCCATTGTTGATGAAGCTTGGAAAAAACATTTACGTAAAATGGATGAGTTGAAACAATCGGTTCAGCTTGCCGTTCACGAACAAAAAGATCCTTTGCTAATCTATAAATTCGAAGCGTTCAATTTGTTTAGTTCGATGCTGAATGGCGTAAATAAAGAAGTGATTTCGTTCTTGTTCAAAGGAGATTTACCACAACAAAGCGAACCAACCATTCAGGAAGCTAAAGAAGTTCGCCAGCAAGAAAATTATAAAACAAGTAAAGACGAAATTGTTTCTAGCGAAAGTGCCAATCGTGAAGCGGGGCAAACGCAGCAACGTCAGGTTACCGAAACGATCGTTCGTGACCAACCGAAAATTAATCGTAACGATACGGTAACGATTCAAAATGTAGCCAATGGGCAAACACAAGAAATGAAATACAAGAAAGCCGAAAGTTTAATAGCTAACGGAACTTGGGTTTTGGTTTCTTAAAATCCAGGTTGCAGATTTCAGGTTGCAGGTTGCAGATTTCAGATCTAAATAATTCAATCCTCGATTACGAAAGTAGTCGGGGATTTTTTTTTTAAAGTTTAATCCAAAACAGCTATATTTGCACTTTAAAAAATAAAAAGACTGAAAAAGTATTTCATCATATTGCTTTCTTCCATTATATTGCTTCCTAGTTTTGGGAATATGGCGGTATATGTGTCGTTTAAAATCAATCAGGTTGAAATTGCAAAAACCATTTGTATCCAAAGAAAAGTAGCCAATAACACGTGTAATGGACATTGTGAACTTCGAAAAAGTTTAAAAAAATTCGAAGATAACGAAAGAAAAATGGATAATAATCTAAAAGAAAAATCCGATTTAGTTTACATTCAAAACAACATCGAAACTACTATTGCTACTCCAAAAAAAATAGAAAACAGATTAACTCTTTTTTCTCATTCTACTAAGAAACCGATCTCTGTTTCAAACACAACTTTCCGCCCACCGCTCGTATAAATTTATTTTAGTTACCGTATTTCAATCTATTTGAAATGATTCTTTCTTTGGCTTAAGCCAAAGAATACAAAGCTATTATATTATAATTTATACCAAATAAAATGAAAAAAACACTATTACTTATTGTCTTTTTATATTCAACAACACAAACTTTCAGTCAATGTGCTTGTTGTGCTGCAGCAGGAGCCAGTGCCTCTTCAATCGATTCTAACAATGGAATATTTACTTTACCAACAAATCAATGGGTTATAGAAGGCTATGGAGATTATAGAACCATCCAAAACGGAAATGCAATCCAAGCGGATGAAAAACTTCTTAAAAACATGTTTATTAGCTCATTAGGCGTTCGTTATGGTATAACCAATAAAATCACAATTTCGGCAACCATACCCTATGTATTTTTACATACTAATTATGGAAATGACCGAGGACTTGGCGATTTAGCGCTTCTAGGAACTTTTGATTTATACTCAAAAAACAGTTTTAGTTTTGCTGTACAAGCTGGCGTAAAACTTCCAACAGGAATTCAAAAAGACTCCAACTTCGATAATACTACCGTGGTCGTAGGTTCTGGTTCTTATGACCCAATGATAGGAATACTTTTTTCAAAACATTGGGATAAAATGACCCTTACCGGAAATGGATTTTATAAATATGCAACATCAGGATTTCAAGGTAATTACTACGGCAGCCTTTCTACACAAAGCTTAATGTTATCCTACAAAATCAAAGAGGGTGGTCGTTTTTGTGCTATGGATGAAAAAGCTGAAAAAGCGATGTCCAATTTCGGATGGAATGTTTTTGGAGGTTACTATGGCGAATCGCATGATAAAGTAAAAGAAGATAACGTTGTTGATCCCAATTCGGGTTATTATCTAGGATTTGCAAACCTAGGAACTTCTATTTCATATAAAAAATGGAGCATGCCTTTGACCGTTTCGCTTCCTATAATCAATGATCTTAACGGAAGCCAAAATAATGCAGGATTTAGATTGCGCATCGGAATTGTAAGATCATTGTAATAAACTTGCTGGAATTGAATAACGAAGATTCCGTTTCAAAGAAAATCCTTTACTAAAACTAAAATTTTCCTACATGAGAAAATTAAATCCTCGATTACAAAAGTAGTTGAGGATACCTTTATTGTTAAAATTTTCAAAAAATGCTTTTAAGAAAAAAAAAAAAAAATACACTTTAAAAAATTAAAAACCTGAAAAAGTATTTTATTATATTGCTTTCCTCTATTATATTGCTTCCTAGTTTTGGGAATATGGCGGTATATGTGACGTTTAAAATCAATCAGGTTGAAATTGCCAAAACCATTTGTGTTCAAAGAAAAGTTGCGAATAATACTTGTAATGGTCGTTGTGAACTTCGAAAAAGTTTAAAAAAATTTGAGGATAACGAAAGAAAAATGGATAATAATCTAAAAGAAAAATTCGATTTAGTTTATATTCAAAACAACATAGAAACAACTATTTCTTGTCCAAAAATTATCGAAAACAGACTAACTCTTTTTTCAAATTTAACTAAGAAACCAATCTCGGTTTCGAATGCTACTTTTCGCCCACCCCTCGTATAAATATATTTTTAGTTTCCAATTTCAACATCTTTGAAATGATTCTTTCGTTGGCTTTTGCCAAAGAAACCAAGGCTATTATATAATAATTTATACAATAAAAATGAAAAAAACATTCTTAATCCTATTAATAATAGGACAATTTGCTTTTGCACAAAATAATGTAAAACAAAAGATAAATAACAAAACCCAAAAAGACAGTACAAAAGTCGAAAACCTTGATGAAGTTTTTGTTACTGCTAATAGAACCGCCACTTTACGCAAAGAAACTCCAGTAGCCATAAGCAAATTAACCACAAAAGCTATCGACGAAACAAAAGCTACTTCCATGTATGAGATTGCCAATAAAGTTCCCGGCATATTAATGGTTAACTTAGGAAACGAACAACATGAAATGTCTATTCGACTCCCAATGACCACAAATCCTTATCATTTATATTTAGAGGATGGATTGCCAATTCGCCCGATGGGAGTTTTTAATCATAATGCTTTATTGGAAATAGATCAATTTAACTTGCAAAGTATTGAAGTTGTAAAAGGACCAGTTTCGTCATTATATGGGCCAGAAGCTGTGGGTGGAGCAGTTAATTTAATTTCTCTAAAACCATCAATAGACCCCGAATTCAAATTTGGAATTCAAGCTGATCAATGGGGTTACAGAAGAATTCAGGCTGCTGGTGGAGCAACAATTGGTAAAGTAGGTTTTCATATTGCAGGAATTTCAAGTGACCAAAAAAACTCTTGGATGACTTTTTCTGATTACAGAAAAGACAATATCAACACTAGAATTGATTACAACATCAACTCAAAAACACGTTTGATAAGCAACACCATGTACGGACAATACTATTCGGATATGAGCGGAAGCGTAAACGAAGACGCTTTCAATAATAGAACTTATAAAAGCACCACCGATTTTACCTATCGAAAATCAGAAGCTTTACGAACAAAAATTACTTTAGAACACGATTGGAATGTCAACGCAAGTTCTTCGGTAACGGCTTATTACAGAGATAATAAATTAGGCCAAGATCCATCCTACAGCATAAAATGGACTTCTGGAAAAACGACAGCGACTGGTCAAGTGAACTCCAGCAATTTCAAAAGTTATGGAACCGTAATGCAGCATACCCAAAAATTTAATTTTTTAGATGCCAAACTTGTTGCTGGATTATCTTATGATTATTCACCAGTAACCTATTGGGCTTATCAAGAAGATTTAAAAGCGAATCTAAACCCAGGGGGAACAACAGTAAATAATTACCAAATTGTTGCGGAACGTCCGGATATAAAACTCGCAAACTATACCGCTGACATCTATAACTCGGCCGAATTTGCTCAATTAAGTTTCAAGCCTTTAAGCAAATTAACCATTACAACAGGGATTCGCTATGATAACATGAAGGTTAATTACAATAATGCACTTGACAATTCGACTGGAACAAAAATATATGATAAAGTAACGTTTAAAGCTGGAGCCAACTATAATGCGCTAGATTACGCTGGTTTTTATGGTAATTATTCACAAGGATTTGCGCCTCCTGGAATTACTTCAATATTCTTGGCTAAACCAGGAACAGGTGGAACAACGGGCGTTCCTGCACAATTTTACTATAACTTAGTTCCTGCAACTTTCAAAAACTACGAAGTAGGTGGATGGATTTCTGTATTGAAAAGCAAATTATATATCGATTATTCATTCTACTATATGGAAGGAAAAAACGAATTATTAAGCATCAAACAACCTGATAATTCAACCGATTACCAATCTGCTGGTGAAACGCTTCATAAGGGTATCGAATTTGGTTTAAACTACAAACCATCTAAAGAATGGGCTATTAGAATTGGAGGAACAACTTCACAACATAAATTTGTCAACTTTATTCTTTCTGACAAACCATCTGATCCAATTAAAAATTTAAACGGTTTAGAAATGCCAACTGCTCCTAAATGGTCAGGAAATTCAGAAGTGAATTATTACCCAAAATGGTTTCCAAATTTTAGAACTTCTTTAGAATGGCAAACTGTTGGAAGCTATTATGAAGATCAAATCAATACCGTTAAATATCAAGGTTATAATATATTCAACGCTAGAATTGGATACAAATATAAAAGCATAGAGTTTTATGGTAATATAAACAATTTAACCAACAAATTGTATGCCTATATGGTGACAAGAGGAAACACAACGATCTCATTACCAACTTATACAGCTGCAGCTCCACGAACATTTCTACTTGGATTACAATATAATTTTTCATTAAAAAAATAAATTATTTAACAAAAGGCACATCTTTAAAAAAGTGTGCCTTTATAAAATAAAAAACAATTATGGAACAAAAAAAAGTGGGTGCAAAACCCAAAAAGAAAGATTCTAAGCTGGTTAAGAAAATTAAACAAAACATGTACAAATGGCACCGTACATTAGGAATTATTACCATTATTCCGATAATTTTATGGTGTCTTTCGGGTTTAATGCACCCGTTTATGGCTCATTTTTTTAAGCCTGAAATAGCAAATGAAAAATTGGCTACAATGCCAATTGACAGAAGCCAACTGCATTTTTCAATCCAAGAAGTTTTACAAAAAAATGGAATTTCTGAATTAAAAAATTTCAGAATTATTTCTTTTAACAACACCACTTTTTACCAAGTGAAAACTGTAAAAGGAGATTTATTGTATTTCAATACTGTCGATGCAAAACCATTGGCAAACGGAGATCAAAAATATGCTGAATGGCTTTCTCGCTACTTTTTGGATGATCAAAAAAATATTGTAAAAAACAGTGTGATTTTAACTGATTTCACTCCGCAATACAAATACATAAACCGCTATTTACCGGTTTACAAACTTACTTTTGATCGCCCAGACGGCATGGAAATTTATGTAGAAACCGCATCGAGCAAACTGGCGACTTACAACCCAGTTTCAAGACAAGTTTTTATCTGGTTTTTCGATACTTTTCATAATTGGTCTTTTGTAGATGCAATCAGCAACAATAGTTTGAGGATTATTTTTATGATTTTTTTCCTTTCGATAATTATCATTTCTGCTTTAAGTGGGATTTTTATTTATGGTTTTTTATGGAAACAATTCAAGAAAATCGATGATTTATCACCCAAAAAAGGTTTACGAAACTACCATCGACAAATAGGAATTTGGATTTCAATATTTACAATTGCTTTTGGTTTTAGCGGTGCTTACCATGCTACAACAAAATGGAAACCATATACTTTGTCGAAGATGGTTTATGAACCAGCTTTAAAAAGTAACGAAATAAAAATTGCACCACAAAGCGTTTTAACTGATTGGAATCGATTAGAAAACTTGAATTTAATTCGTTTTAATGATAGTTTATATTACCGTTGTCAACTAATTGTAAAAGATAAAAAACCCGAAGTCAAAGAAAAATGGGGTAAAAAGAAAAGCCCAAAATCGGAAATAGTTTATGTAAATGCCATAACAAATAAAGTACATCCAAAATTGGATTTTGAATACGCTCAATTCTTGTCATTCTATTTTAGCGGTGATGCTCCAAAAGCTTCTTGTTGCGAAGTGGGTAGCAATTCGGAAATCGAATCGTCGTTAGAAGACACCCGTTTATTGGAAACAAAAGTCATAACCGATTTTAAAAGCGAAGAATATGGATTTGCAAATAAGCGTTTACCAGTTGTAAAATTAGCTTATGATACGCCCGAAAAAACAACTTATTTCATCGAAACTTCGACTTCGAGATTGGCGGCTGTTATCACAAATTCGAATCGATTAGAAGGTTATTCATTTGCTTTTCTTCATAAATTTTTGTTCATGGATTGGGCAGGTAAAAACATTCGTGATTTAACCACAGTTTTGGCAGCAGTTTCGGTCTTAGCGGTTTGTGTTATGGGCTTTATTTTGTTTTTGAAGAAAAAGTAACCCATTTATAATCAATCCTATTCAATCCTCAATTACTGTAGTAGTTGAGGATTTTTCTTTACATTTGAAATAATAAGTTAAACACAGATTTCACAGATTAGCACAGATTAATTTGAGCTAATCTGTGCTAATTTGTGTTAGATTTATTTTGAAATAATTTAGTTCAAATAACATCTCAATGAAAAACATCACGCGCACCGTTTGGATTTTATCATTAGTAAGTTTGTTTACTGATATGGCAAGCGAAATGCTGTATCCAATAATGCCCATTTATCTAAAAACGATTGGTTTTTCGATTGTGTTAATTGGCATTCTCGAAGGCGTGGCTGAAGCTGTGGCTGGATTGAGCAAAGGTTATTTCGGCAAACTTTCCGACCATTCAGGAAAGCGAGTTCCTTTTGTGCGTTTTGGTTATTCTCTAAGCGCACTTTCAAAACCAATAATGGCATTTTTTGTTTATCCGCTTTGGATTTTCTTTGCCAGAACTATGGATCGCATTGGAAAAGGAATCCGAACTGGAGCAAGAGACGCCATACTTTCGGACGAAGCAACACCGGCAACAAAAGGAAAAGTCTTTGGTTTTCATCGTTCTATGGATACTTTGGGAGCAGTTTTGGGACCATTATTGGCATTGCTTTACCTCTATTATTATCCAAAAGATTATAAAACCCTATTTTATATTGCTTTTTTTCCAGGACTTTTGGCCATTTTAGCTTCGTTTTTACTTAAAGATAAAAATAATTCACAACCGAAAGAAAACAAATCGGTTTCCTTTTTGGCCTCCTTTAGTTATTGGAAAGAAAGTCCAATTTTATATCGAAAAGTAGTGGTTGGATTGTTGGCTTTTGCCTTGTTCAACAGTTCCGATGTTTTCTTATTATTGAAAGCAAAACAGTCTGGATTAAGTGATACTTATGTCATAGGAATATACATTTTCTATAACTTGGTTTATGCTTTATGCGCTTTCCCGATTGGGATTCTTGCTGATAAAATAGGATTAAAAAAGACATTTATTTCTGGACTTATCCTCTTTGCAATTGTTTATTTAGGAATGGGTTTCAGCACAAATAGTTACGTTTTAATTGGATTATTTGCTCTTTACGGAATTTACGCTGCCGCCACGGAAGGCGTTGCCAAAGCTTGGATCAGCAACATAACCGACAAAAAAGACACGGCAACGGCAATAGGAACTTACGCTGGTTTTCAAAGTATTTGCACCATGCTGGCGAGTTCTTTGGCGGGACTTATTTGGTATCAATTTGGGGCAAGCGAAACCTTTATGGTTACGGGAATTGTAACTATTTTGATATTGTTTTACTTTGTGTTTTGGATTGAACCAAAAGTTAAAAATGAGTCAAAATAGCCAATAAAATTTATTTTTTATAAAAATTCTCGCTATATTTACTCTATTAAAAACAGACAACTAATCTTAAAAAAATAAACATCATGGCAAAAAGTCAAGACGCAAAGAAAACCGTAAAAAAAGAACCTCTTAAAACCGCCAAGGAAAAGAAAGAAGAAAAAAGAGACAAGAAAAATACTCCTAAAAGGGACTAGTTTTCAGATTACAGGTAACAGATTACAAATCTCAAGTAGCAGAAAAAAAGCATTTTAAAAATGAAATGAATCATCTTTAAACTGCTTTTTATATTTATGTAAATTGTCCTATTTCTATGTACTCCAAACTGAAATCTGCCAACTGAAATCTGCCAACTGAAACCTGTTTACTTCTTCACAGGAATATTTTCTAGAATTTCTAACACAAAATTCCAGAATTTTTGAGACGATTGTATCGAAGCTCTTTCGTCTGGTGAATGCGCTCCTTGAATGGTTGGCCCAAAGGAAATCATGTCCATATCTGGATAATTCATTCCTAGAATTCCACATTCTAAACCGGCGTGACAAGCCACAACTTTTGGTTTTTCGTTGTTTTGTTTCTCATAGATTTTAACCAATAAATCCAAGATTTCCGAGTTTACATTGGGTGTCCAACCTGGATAAGAACCTGCTAAATTGACTTCGCAACCGCATAATTCAAAAGCAGAACGTAAGGCATTCGCCAAATCAAATTTGGAACTTTCAACCGAAGAACGTGTCAAACAACCTATAGAAATTTCGCCATCTTTAATGATTACTCGCGCTACATTATTCGAAGTTTCTACCAAATTTTCCATATCCGCAGACATCCTATAAACGCCATTATGCGCTGCATAAATCGAACGAAGAATTCCTTCTTGAACGCCTAAATCCATTACTTTTATAGGCAAATCGCATTTTACGATTTCAATTGTCAAGTTTGGTTCCGTAGTTTTAAATTCCGTTTTAATGTCATTAATAACTTCCTGCATGTCGAAAATATAGGCTTCGTCATACATTCCGGCAACGATCACTTTGGCAACACTTTCACGAGGAATGGCATTGCGCAAACTTCCACCGTTGATTTCAGAAACTTGAAGTCCAAAATTTTCGAAAGCATCAAACAATAAACGATTCATTATTTTATTGGCATTGCCCAAACCTTTGTGAATATCCATTCCCGAATGTCCGCCATTTAAGCCTTTAACGGTAATTGTATAACCTACAGAATCTTCTGGAGTTTCCTCTTCGTGATATTCGCGAGTGGCGGTAACATCGATTCCTCCGGCGCAACCAATGTCGATTTCGTCATCTTCTTCAGTGTCCATATTTAATAAAATCTCCCCTTTAAGAATTCCTCCTTTTAGGTTCAAAGCGCCCGTCATTCCGGTTTCTTCATCGATAGTAAACAAAGCTTCAATCGCAGGATGTTTGATTTCTTTTGATTCTAAAATCGCCATAATCATGGCAACTCCAAGACCATTATCGGCACCAAGTGTTGTTCCGCGAGCGCGAACCCAATCTCCGTCGACATACATATCAATTCCTTGTTTGTCGAAATCGAAAACGGTATCCGAATTTTTTTGATGCACCATATCCAAGTGCCCTTGAAGCACAATTGGTTTGCGATTTTCCATTCCCGCAGTTGCTGGTTTACGGATAATCACGTTACGAATTTCGTCTTCAAAAGTTTCTAATCCTAATGAATTACCGAATTTTTTCATGAATTCAATAACACGATCTTCTTTTTTTGAAGGACGAGGAACCGCGTTTAGATCAGCAAATTTATTCCAAAGTGCTTTTGGTTCCAGATTTCTTATTTCTTGACTCATTATATGTGTTTTTTTTATTTTGGATATTTAACAGGATTCAAATTGGTATTGAAAATAGAAACTACATAAATAGTTTTCAGTTTTTCATCTAAGCAATAAAAAAGAATAAAAGGAAATTTACGGATGGGAAGACCGTGATAATCTTTATATCGAATTTGAAAAAAAGGACTTTTGGTCAAAGTTTCGATATGCTCATCAACTACTTGGTAAAAATATTCTCCCAATCCAGTTTGCTGGGAATCATAATAGTCTATAGCCTCTTGGATGTCAAAAATTGCTCTTGGTTCAATTACAACTTTATAAATCATTTTTCAGATTTAAAACGCAGTTGTTTTTTAGCATCATTCCAAGGAATAAAATCTTCCGTTTTTGAAGTTGCCCTCCTTTCGTCCAACAAATCTTTCATTTCTTGAGTTATGGAAAATTCATTAACAACCGTTTCATAATTAAACTTTTCTATTAATTTCATAAAGAAAGTCAATTCATTGTCCGGAATATTTAAAGTGATTTGTGTCATTCTTCCTTTTATTGAAAAACAAATTTACAAAAAAAGAATGCGCACTACCATTTTAATTGTTATTTTTATGCCAAAAGTAAAACCGTGCAACGCAAATATTTCCTTCCAATATTTTTCCTGATTCAGATTCTGATTTTGCAAATCATGCCGTTTTTTCCTGAGTTTGTAGAACGGTTTTACAGCAATGGATTATATGTATTTATTTCGAAATTTTCGAGAATGACTTTGGGAAAAATACCGTTTTCTGTTGGTGATATTCTCTACGGAATCGTGATTATATACGTATTGAATTCCATTTTCAAAATTAGAAAAACTTGGCGAACCCAATGGAAAAATGCAATTTTAAAAGCCTTGAGTTTTCTTTCGGTGGCGTATTTTCTGTTTCATTTTCTGTGGGCAATGAATTATTACCGCCAACCGCTTTTCGAAAAAATGAAAATTGAACGGGATTATTCCGATGCGGATTTATTGATTTTTACCAAAAAACTGATTGCAAAAACTAACTATATTCAAACTCAAATTACCAAAAATGATAGCCTGAAAGTGATTTTCCCCTACTCGCAAGAACAAGTTTTCGTGATGAATTTAAACGGATATAAAACACTTTCTAAGCAATATTCGTTTTTAGAATATACGAATCCAAGCATCAAGAAATCACTTTTTAGTTTGCCGCTGACGTATATGGGTTTTGGCGGTTATTTGAATCCGTTTACCAATGAAGCTCAAATCAATTATTTGATGCCTATATATAATTCGCCTACGACATCGTGCCACGAAATGGCGCACCAAATGGGTTTTGCAAGCGAAAGTGAATGCAATTTTATTGGATTTTTGGCTTCGGTTAAAAATGATGATTTGTATTTTAAATATTCTGGATACAGCACCGCTTTACGCTATTGTTTAGGCAATTGGCAAATTCGTGATGAAAAAGTTTTAGACGAATTACTAAAAACGGTTCATCCCGGAATCCTGAAAAACTACAAGGAAAGCGAGGATTTCTGGAAACAATATGACACCTTTATAGACAAAGGTTTTCATATTTTTTATGACAATTTCTTGAAATCAAATAATCAAAAAGACGGCATGGAAAGCTATAGTAAATTCGTAAATTTGATGGTAAATTATTATAAAGTGGAAAAACTTTAGTCATAAAGTTTGAAAGTCGAAAGTCTTAAAGTAAAAAAAATGAAGTCGAAAACTACTGAAAAAGACTTTCAACTTTAAGACTTTCGACTTTAAGACTTAATCAAACTTCATCGCTCGTAAAAGCAACAAAACTTTTCTTTTTGAAAGGGCGAATGATCAATCGTCCTTCGCGATCAAAACGAATGTAATTGTAAACCCAATTCAGGAAAACTACAGTTTTATTTCTGAAACCAATTAGCGAAAATAAATGCACAAACATCCAGACAAACCAAGCGAAAACGCCACTAAACTGGTAATGTGGCAGATCGACAACGGCTTTGTTACGTCCGATGGTTGCCATTGATCCTTTGTCGTTATATTTGAAAGCTTCCATGGGTTGTTTGGCTAATAATCTGGCCAAGTTCTCTCCCAGTAATTTCCCTTGTTGCAAAGCGGGCTGCGCCATCATGGGATGACCACGCGGATAATCTTCGAGTTCCATCATGGCAATATCACCCAGAGCAAAAATGGTATCGTAACCTATAACTTGATTGTATGGATTTACCCGAATTCGTTTTACGTTTTCGACAAGCGATTGGGCATCAAGCCCAGCAACAATTGCACCTTTTACTCCAGCTGTCCAGATTACAGTAGCGGTTTCAAAAGTTAAATCGGAATTGGTGGTGATGGTGCGCCCGTCATAATTGGTTACGCGAACATTTTTCCAGATTTTTACTCCTAAATTAATTAAGAAATTCTCGGCTTCTTGCGATGATTTTTCACTCATAGAATCTAAAATTCTGTCACCACCTTGAACCAAATTAATTTCCATTTTGGCAATATCGAGATCGGGATAATCTTTCTGGAGAATTTCTCTTTTCATTTCTGCTAAAGCTCCTGCAAGCTCCACTCCTGTTGGTCCGCCACCTACGAGTACAAAATTGATTAGACTATTTTTTTCGGCGCTGTCTTTTATAAGAACCGCTTGCTCAAAATTTTCGAGAATCAAACTTCGGATATTAAGCGATTGCGGAATGGTTTTCATCGCCATGGAGTTACGCTCGATGTCTTTGTTACCAAAATAATTGGTTTTGGAACCTGTGGCAATCACGAGATAATCATAACTAAGATCGCCAATTTCGGCAATGACTTTTTTATTTTCGGTGTCAATTTCTTTAACGGAAGTCAATCTAAAGTAGAAATCGTCGAATTCCTGAATGACTTTCCGGATTGGATAAGCAATGGAACCGGCTTCGAGTCCGCCAGTGGCGACTTGGTATAATAAAGGTTGAAAGGTGTGGTAATTGTGTTTGTCGAGAAGAACGACTTGTACGTTTTTGTTTCGGAGTTGTTTCGCCAATGCAATTCCTGCGAAACCGCCGCCGATGATTACTATTCTAGGATTTGATGATTGTGGGATGTTCATATTATTGTCGTTGATTTACAAATGTACGAATTATATGAACTAAAGATTTTTCCGGAGAGTTTATTAGAAAAATAAACGAGGTAAAATAGCCCCGATTGTAGTGGAAATCCCACGCTTTTTGCGTGGATTGCAACGGAAAGCGGGACAACTGCTGATTTGAACTGCAAATTTTGTGCTCCCAATAAAAAATACGTATTTTGTAACAAAATATACTTTTTGCCCACTAATACAATTATGAAGGACGCTTTAGAACAATCTTTTGTGCAGCAATTGAAGACCAATCAGAATATAATCCACAAGATTTGTAGGTTGTATACGAATGGCGATGATGCGCATAAGGATTTGTTTCAGGAGATTACGATTCAGTTATGGAAGGCTTTTCCGAAGTTTCGTGGCGACAGTAAATTTTCGACTTGGGCGTATCGCGTGGCGCTAAATACCGCGATTACTTTGTACCGAAAAAGTACGCGCACGGTGCAAACAGTAGATTATGAAAAGCATCAGTTTTTTATAAGCCAAGAGGATTATAATTATGAGGAGGAAGAACAACTGAAGCTCATGTATCAGGCTGTTTACCAACTAAACGACATAGAAAAAGCCCTAATTTTTATGTATCTTGAAGACAAGGATTATACGGAAATATCGGAAACTTTGGGGATTAGCGAGGTAAATGCGCGGGTGAAAATGAATAGAATTAAAGGGAAATTAAAAAAAATATTAAATCCTTAACGATTATGAAATCGCCACAAAATACAAGTTTGCAAAGCAAACACAAAAAAAGGCGATACCATAAATGACCAATGGAAAATTAAATTTTACATTTATGAAAGAGCTGGATTTATTAAAGAAAGATTGGCAAAAAAACGATGCTTTCGAGCAGGTTTCGGAAAAGGATATTTACACGATGTTGCACAAAAAATCATCATCGGTGGTGAAGTGGATTTTGATTGTGAGTATTTTGGAATTTGTAGTTTTGAATGGGATTGGCTTATTATTTCCTGATGACCATTTACCTCCATATTTATCCAAGATGGAATACTATTTGGATATCTTACAAATAATTAGTTATGGTGTTACTTTCTTTTTTATACATTTATTTTACAGAAATTATCGTTCCATTTCATCAACTTCTTCTTCTAAAAACTTGATGGAAACCATTTTGAAAACTAGAAAAACGGTTCAATATTATATTGGATATAATCTTGCATATATTGTATTAATGTTTTCTGCTGGATTCATTTCAGCAATACTTGAAGACCCAATTGTTAGCCAAAAAATAGCAACCCATAAAATTATTTACTTAGTACTATTTTTATTTGTTTTAATTGTAGCTGGAATTGTTTGGTTGTTCTACCGATTAATATATGGTTTTCTTCTAAAAAAATTGAAAAGGAATTACGAGGAATTAAAGAAAATAGATTTATAAAAAAAGAGGCTTTTGAAGCCTCTTTTTTATGAATTTAATATTCCCATTTTCTTAATTTGTTCAGTTCTTCGGCTGATTTTATTTCTTCAACAGGAATTACTTTCAGGAAAGAAGGATGCTGCTCGATGGCATATTCTATTTTTTCGACAATTTGGTCAATAGTGTCATTGTCATAATCAATTTCTAAAGGCGGCTTGACGATGAAGGATTGCAAAATATCTTTCTTTTTTAATCGAAGCCCTTTTTTATCAAACGAACGACGAAATCCGTCAATCACGATAGGCACTACAATTGGGCGGTGTTGCTGAATAATATGAGCTGTTCCTTTACGAACGGGTTTGAATGATTTGGTTGTTCCTTGCGGAAAAGTAATTACCCAACCATCATTCAATGCGATTTTTATATTTTCGGTGTCGTTAGGATTCACATCGCGTTTTTCGGTTACGTCTTTACCACAAGAACGCCAGGTTCTTTCTACGGTTATAGCACCAATATAGGATAAGATTCTAGGTAATAAACCAGCTTCCATAGTCTCTTTGGCAGCTACATAATAAATATTCATTTTGGGTTGCCAAATATATCCAAGGTTTTTTATAGAATCCTGACGACCGCTTAAACTGGCATTAAAAACGTGAAACATGGCCACTACATCTGCAAAATAAGTTTGATGATTTGAGATAAAAAGTACGTTTGTATCTGGTAAATTCCTGATAATCTCGGAACCTTCGATTTGCAAATCATTAAATCCTCTATAACGCCTATGAGTTAATACCGCAAAAATTCGGATTAACCATTTTTTTAAAAATAGAATATGACCAAAAGGATTTCTCTTAAATAATCCCATAAAAATGTATTTTTTGTAAAATTGGATTACAAACGTACGAAAATAATAATTTAAAGCACCTTTTTAAACACTTCTTTCAATTCACTCAGCATCATTGCTGTGGCACCCCAAACGATATGTTCATCGATTTTGAAAGCTGGAATACTAATATTTTTAGCATAAGAAGTCGTCATTTTTGTATTTATTAGTATTTCGTCATCTAAAAAAACGGACAATGGCAATTCGATTATTTTTGCCACTTCATTAACATCAGGATTAAAAACCAGTTTCTCTTTGCAAATTCCCAGAAAAGGATACACCATAAAATTGCTTGGCGGAATATAAATCCGTGTAAAAGGCATTATTATTTGAATATTTTCGGGGTGAATACCAATTTCTTCGTGGGTTTCACGCAAAGCCGTATTTTCGAATATCAGATCTTCAATTTCATATTTTCCGCCTGGAAAAGCAATCTGTGCCGAATGAACGCCTTCGTAGGAATTCCGAACAATGAGAACCAAATGGGTTTTACCGTTTTTAGGATAAAACAACATCATTACGGCCGCATTTTTGGGGTTTTTCTTTTCGATTTCGATAGTATTCAACTCAAGAATTCGTTCCAACGGTGCCATTTTATAATGCGCTTCACTAGCGGGAAGTTCAACTTGGATTAATTTTGGAACATATTCTAAAAAATCTTGAAAATTCATAATCAAAGTCTATTTTTGCAAACCGAAAGGTTTTATAAAAGTAGTTTATAAAAATGCTTTTTACAAATTTACTATAGTTAAATTAAATCAACTTATTACAATGTATAGCAAAGAAGAAGCTCAAAAATTGAAACGTGAATTCTGGGTTGCTTTCGCCGAAAGTTATCCTAGAAAATGGGTTTTATACGATACTAAAATCAAGGATTTTTCTTTTAAATTTTATGTTGATAACAAAAAAGCACAAGTTTTAATTGATATTGAACATCGAAATGATGACACCCGAAAAATCTATTTCGAGAAACTGGAATCCTTAAAAACCATATTAGAAGACGATTTTATAAAAGATCTCGTTTTCGAGAAAGACTTTGTTTTAGAAAACGGAAAAACCATCAGCCGAGTTTGGGTCGAAAAACTGGGCGTAAGCGTGAGCAACAGAAACTATTGGAATGAAATTTTCGATTTCTTCAACGAAAATATGAACGCTACCGAAATGTTCTATTTAGAATATGGAGATTACATTCGGGATTTAGAAATGAACACTTAAGTAAATCACTTTGGACTTGAAGTCAATACTTTCGGTTTAGCAGACTGAAATCTGCATGCTAAAAAATCAAACCGCAAATTTGCATATTTATAAAACCCATAAAGGAAAAATAATTTGCGAATTTGCGGTCTTTTTATTTATGGTTTTGGATACCGTTTTCTAATATTTCGTATTAACTCTTCGAGACCGTTAAGTTTTAGTTCATAAACCAGTTGTAATTGTTCCCCTAATTCTCCTTTCGGAAATCCTTTATTAGAATACCAAACCACGTAATACTCGGGTAAATCGATAAGATGTTTGCCCTCATATTTGCCAAAAGGCATTTTTGTATGAGCTAATTTGATGAGTTGTTTTTGGTTTTGATCCAAGAGGAAAAGTTTAAGGTTTGTATTTTGACATGAAAATTGATACTGCTATTTGTAGATATTTAATTATCCCAACTACAAGCATCAATTTCCCAATTATTTCCCTTTTTAATAAAAATTCCTTCATAGCCAATTCCAGATAATTTTCCAGAAGTTTCAGAGAATCGAATTAATACAATTTCGTAATTTCTTAAAAAAATTGGAGAAGAAAATTCAGCAATTGAACCATCGAATGCCTTTCCAAATTTATTATAGTCATCAGTTCCTTCCTTATAAATTGCTTGTGTATTTTCCTTTTCAATTATTTTTAAATTAGGAAAATAATCTTGATTCCAATATATAACTTTTGGATTTTTTATACTCTGCTTAATATAATCTAATTCGGATTTATCAAATATTGGAGATTCATATTTTTCTTTGCAATTTTCAATTTTAACGAGAGTTGCTATTTTTTGAACATTCAAATATGAAGCTGACAAAAAATTTTTCAAAATATAATTTATCAGCAATTTAGTTTCTGCTTTATATTCAGTTTCTGCTTGTGATTCTTGGCAAAAAAGTAAATTACAAAAAAATAAAAGCATTATAATTGATATTCCCTTTTTCATTTTTTCTTGAAATTTATACTAAATAATTATTATTTCAGAACACTATTTTCTACTTCCAATTAAAACAAATCCTTTTCTCTATAACTGGATTCAAAGTCAAGAAAACAGGGCAAGCTAACTTCCTTATTTCGCTTCTTTTATTGTTAAATCAGTCTCATAATATAAAATATAAACGCCTTTATTGGCGTAACCGCCGTCGCTTTTTCTATAAAATTCAAACTTGTTATCAACCTGCTCCGTTGCAATAGTTTCTGCTTCGTCCTGATAACTTTTGCCTTGTGACAAACGCATCATTGTATCGAAAGTAACATCAAAACCACGAGTTGCATATCCTGATGGATAAATGTTATTTTTCTTTCTATATTCATTTTCGAAAACCAATGCTTCTGGAGATTTATTTTCGCGAGTTACCGAAGGATACATTAATTTCAATTTTACCAAATTTCCGAATTCAATTTCATCTGTATCCAAAGTTTCATTAGGACTTAAAATAACCAATTGCACTTTGTAATTTGCCATTGAACCAAGCATCGTATTCATTGTAGCTTTTATCATTCCTGTATTGGCAGTTTCCAGAATGACATAATTTATTTTGTCTTTTACAAATAAACTTTTCAAGCTTTCGGCAGCTAAACTTCCATTTTCTTGAAGAGCGGCAAATTGAACTTCTTTCTGATTTTCCTTGATATATTGTCGAACCGATTCTTTTTTCTTGTCGATAACTGCAATAATATTTCCTGATTTTGCAATCATAAAATCGAACATTGCTTTTTTGGTAACTTCAACCGTAGGAATGGTTTGGTATAAATTTGCATATGAATTCCCTATATCTTTTGACAAAGGCGAAATAACAGGAACATTATTTTTACCAACTATTTCGGCCGTTTTTTCGACATTACTTTGGTAAAACGGACCAACAATTGCATCGGCATCTTCAAGATGATTTTCTTGAATTATATTCGGAATATTTGAAGCAGTTTTCGTTTCTTGTGAATCAAATATTTTAACATCGATAGGAATTCCGATACTTCGAGCAGAATCTATTGCCACCAAAGCACCTGAATAAAAATCAAGTGTCATATTCAAAAATTTGTCTTTTTTCAATCTCGTTGAAGTTGAATTTATAGTATCCTCTTCGATTTTAGACAAATCAAAAGGCAATAATAACACCAGTTTTTTTCGAGTAGAATTTCCACTTTTATTCGATAAAGAAACAGGTACTTTTTTTAATTCTTTCGAAATCAAAGTTGTTGAAGGCACTTTCAAAATCATAAATTCTTTGACACCGTTTTCTATATCCGGATTAAGATTTATGAGTTCGTCAGTAGTCATGCCGAATTTTTTCGATAAACTATATAAAGTTTCTTTCGATTGCACCTCATAATCAGAATATTCAATTTTCTTAACAACTTTCGTCGGATTTGGTTTTGCTATTTCTTTCTTAGTTTCAATAACGGCAATTTTGGGTGCTTTCGGAGTATTTCCTTTTATCAGTAATTTGTATCCAATGGGTAAATTTGGAATAATTTCTGGGTTACGTTTTTCTAATTCGGCAATAGAAATTCCGTATAATTTGGCAATAGAAAATTTTGTTTCCTTTGGATAAACAACATGGTAAACCGCTTTTTCTTGACTTGGAACTGTAGTTTTAGACGCCGTACTTTTCGAAACTACATTCGACGGAATCGTTAATGTTTGTCCAATTTGCATGCCTAGTTTTTCTAGTTCTGGATTGGCTTTCTTCAACGCTTCATCCGAAATACCATATTTTTTTTCAATACCAAACAAAGTCTCTTTTGGTTCTACTTTATGTGTTTGAACTGTCGGATTGCTTTTAGTTGCTGGCACTACTTTTGGCTTAGCCTCAATAATTGCTTTCGAAGTTTTATTTGGTATCAGCAAAACCGTATTTGGCTTTAAGCCGGTTATTGCATCAGGATTTAATTGGTAAATATCATGAGGTGTCACGTTGTATTTTTGCGCAATTTGGGTAATTGTCTCCCCTTTTTCTACTTTATGTGTTACATTTTTGGCCTGTGAAAACGCGGTAAATGTAAAAACCAAAGTTGCCAAACAAATTGTAAAAAGGTATTTCATGATTTTATATTATAAAATTATAGTAAAACAAAACGGTATCAAATATATTCTAATAATTTGATACCGTCCATGTAAAGTAAACTAAAAACAATGACATTTTATTGTCAAAAAGAAAAAAATTATAGTATTATTCCCATTCGATCGTTGCTGGCGGTTTTGAACTAATATCATACACCACACGATTAACACCTTTTACTTTATTGATTATGTCATTTGATACCTTCATCAAGAAATCATAAGGTAAATGTACCCAGTCAGCAGTCATTCCATCAGTAGATTCTACCGCACGAAGTGCCACCACTTTTTCGTAAGTACGCTCATCCCCCATTACTCCTACGCTATTTACGGGAAGCAAAATGGCTCCAGCTTGCCAAACTTTGTCGTACAATCCCCAAGATTTCAATCCGTCGATGAAAACTTTATCTACATCTTGCAAAATTTGCACTTTTTCGGGTGTAATATCGCCCAATATTCTAATGGATAATCCAGGTCCAGGAAAAGGATGTCTTCCTAATAATTCTGGATCAATTCCTAAAGTGGCTCCTACACGACGCACTTCATCTTTGAAAAGCATGCGCAAAGGTTCTACAATTTTTAATTTCATATAATCCGGCAAACCACCCACATTATGGTGCGATTTTATAGTTGCCGATGGTCCTTTTACCGAAACTGATTCGATAACATCAGGATAAATAGTTCCTTGAGCCAGCCATTTTACATCTTCAATAAGATGTGATTCATCATCGAAAACTTCGATAAATACACGTCCGATGATTTTACGTTTGGTTTCAGGATCACTAACTCCAGCTAATTCAGAAAGAAAACGATCTCCAGAATCTACGCCTTTCACGTTCAATCCCATTCCTTTATATTGATCCAAAACGCTTTGGAATTCATTTTTTCGAAGCAAACCATTATTTACAAAAATGCAATACAGGTTTTTGCCAATCGCTTGATGCAATAAAACGGCAGCTACTGTAGAATCTACTCCTCCCGAAAGTCCTAGAACCACTTTATCGTCTTGCAATTTCTCTTTTAATTCCGCCACCATTTCTTCAACGAAAGCATTTGGCGTGAAATTTTGAGGAACATGAGCAATTTTTACAAGAAAATTTTCTAGCATTTTCGATCCATCGGTAGAGTGAAAAACCTCAGGATGATATTGAATAGCATAAGTTGTTTCGCCTTCAATTTTATAAGCTGCGAATTCTACATCGTGCGTACTAGCCAGTTTTACACCGTTTGTTGGCAAGGCTTTAATACTATCGCTGTGACTCATCCAAACCTGGCTATTTTCGGAAACACCTTCAAAGAAAAGTTCGTCTTCTTTGATATAAGATAAATTAGCTCTACCATATTCTCTGGTGTTTGAAGCAGCAACTTCACCACCACTAAAATGGGCTAAATATTGCGCGCCGTAACAAACAGCGAGCATAGGAAGTTTTCCTCTAATTTGGGATAAATCAGGATGTGGAGCGTCTTCTCCGCGAACAGAAAAAGGGCTTCCTCCAAGAATTACGGCTTTATAACTTGATAAATCACTCGGAAAATGATTGTATGGGAAAATTTC
>CANBWX010000024.1 GCA_947373225.1 Flavobacteriaceae bacterium
TTTAAATAAAAATCAATAAATTGAAGATTAAGATGTATAAAAAAACGTTTAGGAAGCAATTCATTCTTTTTATTAAAAAAAATCACATCCTAAACGTCTTTGTCAATATTTTTATTTATTTAAAATTACTTTGTAACTTTTAGTTTCTTTACCATTTGATGCGTTAACAATATAAACACCATTAGGATTATTTGAAATATCAATACTTATATTTGAGTTAGATATTGTATTATCTACTTTTTTAGAAAATACTGTTTGCCCTAATACGTTTACAATATTAATTTGTTCAACTTCAACATTGTTGAAATCAATATTAAAAACTCCATTACTAGGATTTGGATAGATTGAAACTTTTGAGTTTTTGGCAAAACTATCTACTCCTAAAACTTTTGCTGTCCAAGTAGTTGTAATCGTTTTAATATTCCCATTATCCGCAGGAGTAAGGGTTTCATCAACAGGCCCTTTGTTAAAAGTAAAATCAACTAATTCGCCATGAGTATTTTTTGTAGTTGCAAGATTATCATAGGTATCTTTATGCATCCAAGCTGCTTCAATCCTTAATTTATAAACACCGTCTGGCATCAAATTCCCTGCGGTATCTCTACCATCCCAAGTAATAGTTGTTTGTGTGTTCCAATTATCAACTGTTGTCAAAATAGAAGGAGATACTAAAGCTCCAGCTGCAGTCAAATCAGCATAACGGGTAGCTCCAGTTACTGCGCCAAGAACATTACAATTAGCATTCATAGCATAATATTTAGTAGAGGCAATAGTTGCAGGAGGAACTATATCTCCAAGTTTATATCCACCAGAGGCAACAGTCCAAATTGGTAAATGATCTCCTTCACCAGCACAATAACGAATGAATGTTTTAACAAATACGCCATTTGCATCTTCAATCCATACTGCTTCAAGTAAAGCATTTCCTCTTACAGTTGTAGTTGCTGGAGTTGTATTATTATATGTTAAAGGTACTGTTGCAGGTACATCAAAAGCTGTCAATCCTGTATAAGGCGCAGGACCTCTATTAAAAGTAAAAGTTAAAGTCCCATCGGTTTGAGCAAATACGTTTGCAGAGAATAATAGTATTAATGTAATACTAACTAATTGGAGTAATTTTGTTTTCATAATTTATTTGTTTTTGATTTTTTTGAGTTTACGAATAATTTAATCCAAAAAGTTCTAATTAATTGCAATGATTAAATTACATAACAAATTTCAACATATCATTCTCCTTACAAAATGATAATTATCATATTCTCATAAACGAAGCCTAAAAAAGACTTTTTTATCTTATTATGATAAAATATAGAATAAAAAAACACAATATGTTATTTTATTTTTAAAAATTTAACTTATTTGAAAAATAAATTCAAATAACTAAACAATCGTCAAAAAACATCTATTTAAACATATTCTAAATTAATCTAGGAAAGCAAAAAACAGCTTCTGTTGATAATTCATTTTCAATAAAACTTACAAAATCAACTTACTAAAAACACTAACTTTGCAAAAAACAACTCCTATGAAAAAAATTCGATTATTAGTTTGTGGTTTCTTATGTTTTGTAACCTCCCTTTATTCTCAACAACAGCTTATCAAAATTGAAGGTTACGCACAAGGAACAACCTATCATGTAACTTATATTGATGCAAAAAATAGGGATTTGAAGCCCGAAATCGAAAAAATATTGAAAGATTTTGACTTGTCAGTTTCAACTTATATTCCCAATTCGATTATTTCAAGAATCAATTCAAATCAGAAAGATGTAATAGTAGATAAATACTTCATTGCATGTTTCAATAAAGCTAAAGAAGTTTGGAAAAACACTAATGGTGCTTTTGACCCAACTATATACCCACTTAGCAATGCCTATGGTTTTGGACCTGGCAAAAAACAACATTTACAAAAAGCCAAAATAGATAGTATATTGAAATTTGTTGGTTTTCAATTAATCAAATTAAAAGGAGATCATGTAGTAAAAAAAGACCCGAGAGTTTCGCTTGATTTCAATGCTTTTGCTCAAGGGTATTCCGTAGATGTTGTTTCCGAATTTTTGAATTCTAAAAATATCAATTCTTATATTGTAGAAATTGGAGGTGAAGTTTATGCCAATGGCAAAGACCAATTGGGAAAAAGTTGGCTGGTTGGCATTGAAAAACCCATTGACAATAAAGAAACCGAAAACCCGCTTAAAGCTATAATAAAACTAGATAATTTAGCCATATCCACTTCGGGAAATTATAGAAGGTATTTCATGGAGGATGGACAAAAAATAGTACATCATATTGATCCAAAAACAGGTATGCCTACCAAAAATAATTTGCTAAGTGCTTCAATATTTGCCAAAGAATGTATTTCATCTGATGCTAATGCCACAGGGGTTTTGGTTCTTGGACTTGAGAAAGCCAAAGACTTTTTGCAGAAACATCCAGAATTACAAGCCTATTTAATTTATACGGATACTGATGGTAAATATAAAACTTATGAAACTCCTGGTTTTAAAGATTTATTAGTTGAAACTATGGAATAACAATCCTTAAAACTAAGCTAGATAAACGAAAGAAGCTCCATCCTGCCAAGGCAAGATGGAGCTTATATTTTATTCAAAAGTTATTTAATTTGAAGCAAGAACAAAATTAATTATAACTTTTGCATTCTCTGCAATTTTACCTTTTACAAGATTTGGAATTTCAATATTATAATCTTGTGGTTTAACCAAAATCAAACTTTTAGCTGAAATTTTCCCTGCATTCAAAGCAAGTACAATTTTAGTTTTTATCTTTTTGGTAACACCATGTATTGTCAAATCACCTTCCAACTCAAATTCGGATGATTTAGACGCTAATTTTTTGGCATCAAAATTTGCAATTTTACCTTTAAAAGTAGCTTTAGGAAATTTAGAAGACTCCATATAATTTTCATTAAAATGCTCTTCCATCAATGGTGATTTAAATTTGAAAGCTTTCACCAAAACTAAAGCCACGAAATCACCCGTTGTTTCGTCAAGAATACAAGAAACAGTGCTATTTGTTCCCGCAATTTCTTCAAAAGCAGGCATCGAAGCTTCAAATCTTACTTCACCCACACGTGTCATCATTTTTTGCGAAAAAACTATATTTCCCACTAAAAAGCATATTGCAACTATTATTCCTTTTTTCATTTTTATTATTGTTTAAATTTATATTAATTATTTAGTTTATACATCCTTGTTGTTGCCAAAGCTTAAACATGTTTATAACCTGTACAGACATTGCTCCACTTTGTGGCATCACATTACCGCAGGATTGTGCTTGATCTATTCTACATATTAAATGCCCGTTTTGTGTAGCGTCTTTTACTAGTGTATAATTGCTTAAATCTGGATATTGACTTCCTGTAGAATGACAACCCACACAATTTGCTTGAACAATGGGTCCTATTTGTCCAGAATAAGTTGGATTTAAATTAACAACCGATATTTGATCGTAGGTACTTGACTCACATGAAACGAAGAATACTCCAGCTATAAGTATTAAAATTATTTGTATTTTTTTCATAATTATTTTTATTATTCTTAAAAAACTCTGTACATATTAAATCCAAAATAAAGGCTTCCTCCGTTCCAAGATCCTGTAGCATTTGTAAATACTGCAACATCATTCATTGGTTGGCTATTAGAAACCACTAATTGGAAAACGTGACCGCCTGTTTCAATATCCAAACCTACGGAAACCGGATTATGATAAGGAGATACAAAACCTTCAATTAATATCATTCGTGCAGCATAATCTAGATTTACGCTCAATCTTTTTGACAATTTATATCGTGCTCCAGCTCCTAAAAAATATTGATTTTTTTGTTCAAATGAATCATAATACAGATTTTTATGAACATAAATTGGTGCTACCTCAAAAGAAAATGAATCTGAAAATTTTCTTGAAATTAACAATTGCGAAGAAAAGGCCAATCGATCTGTGAATTTTAAATTTGGATAAACGACTGTTTTCAATGCGCTATTAATATCCATGGTATTATAGCCAACAATCGTTACAGGAAAACCACTCTCTACTTGGTTTGCAAATTTATATTTAGCTGTTAACTCGTACGTTTTATTATAGGTTTGTCTTGAGGCTCCAAGTGATAACCAGTTAGTAACTCCATATATCCCTCCTACTTTTGTTAAAGCATTATCCATACCAAAAAAATTATCCAAGCCTTTAGTTAAATCTCCAAAACGGTGCGAAACAACCATATACCACTCGCCTTTTGCGGGCAACTTTGTTGATTGAATATTACAAATTTGCAATCCTTTGAAAGCTGCTGGCGCAATTTCCTTTTGAGTAGGTTTTTGTGCATCTAATTGATTTAATAAGTCGTCCTGTGCTGCCGCAAAGCCAATGGTAAAAAACACAAGTACAAAAGATAAAAAGTTTTTCATTCTCATTTAATTTGATTTAATTTAATTGTTAATTTTTGACCTAATTTAAGAAGCTTTAAAACATTGATCCAGTTTTAATTCGCCCATTAAATCATCAAAACCTACAACTCGTCCTTTTAAAGTTACGACTTGGTCTTTCTGAATTGAAGCATCTAAATCTTTCAAATTACAAATAATCGAATTATCAATAATAACTTCGTTACCTGTAATTTTTGTAATCGTTCCTTTAATAGCTATCGCTTTTTCCAAATATTTTTTATTTGCCCCATCAACATTTGTCGCAAATTCACTCACAATACTTTTTGAAGTAACGGCAAAAGCGGTTTCTTCATTTGACAAATTTCTTGCTCCGCCATACATCACATAACTAACCCCGGTAAATGCTATAATTCCAACTACTATAATTGAAAAAATAATTAATTTAAATTTTTTGTTCATGATAATTAATTTATTAATATTTTATTTAAAACACAATTTACTTAATCTGAAGTAACAAATTGACTTCAATATTTGTTTCTTAAGTAGCTAAAACATTCTTAAAGAAAAATACCCTACTATAAATTGAAGAAATATTTAAAAATAAATTAATTAGAAAAGTAATTTAAAAAAAAGTAGGGTAATTCAATTTGCGAGTGTTTTAGCTAAACAAAATAAAAACCAAAAAACTATGAAACTTAAATCTACAATACTATTTACAACTGTTATACTTCTTGCCATTATGCAATCTTGTACAGTTCCAAACCCATATCAGCCTATAAATAACACCGGCAATAGTACAACAAACACTGGAAATAAATCGGATGGCGAAAATGAAAATAATTCTAGCGGAACAACAGGAACAACTTCCGGAGGAACATCAAGTGGAAATACTGGCGGGACAAGTAGTTCAAATGGCAGTAGCAAAAGCCATAATATGGGTATAAATTGCATGAATTGTCATAAACCTGGCGGTGGCGAAGCTCCTACTTGGCAAGTAGCTGGAACGGTTTATGACCAAGCACTAATAACGCCTTACCCAAACGCAACAGTAAATCTTTATACTGGTCCAAACGGAACAGGAACATTAAAATACACCATCAAAGTCGATGCTAGAGGGAACTTCTATACTTCTGGAAACATTGATTTTACTGGCGGCTTATACCCTTCAGTAACCGGAAGTACTACAACAAACTTTATGTCGTCTTCAATTACAACTGGAGCCTGCAACAGTTGCCACAACACTGTTACGATGGATAGAATATGGATTAAATAAAACCAAATTCCCTATTAATATATTTCGCATAATTCATTGAAAAACCACAATGAATTATGCGTTTTTTTTATATTTTTTTATAGCTGCTTTGGTATTAATCAACATTAATGAAAGTGAAAAATGAAATACAAAAACTCAAAAACGAGTACTATTAAGGATATAATTGTTTTCACAGATTTTAAATCCTTCCCTATTTTGTTTTTGACAAAGAATACTAAAATCTAAACTCTAATTGAGTATTAGGATTGTTTAAACGGCCACTTTTACGTTTGCCAAAAATTTCTACGTGCACAATGTTAATTTGATCTTCGAAAAAGTCACATAGAATATTGTCTTCAATATTTATTTTTTCAAAAGGTTTTGTAGTTTCTATTTCCAAATATACATTTACGACCTCACGATCTATTTCATAACCTATGTAGTTTTGTACTTTTTTTTGCTCGTTTATTGAGATTTTCAAATGATTTTGAATATATCTTTTTACGATGACATCCATTTCGTTATGCAAAATTGGAGCAGTAAGATCTATTTTGGTCTTATTTTGTTTACGTAGTGCATTTTCAAAATCATCGGTAAATAATTTACATGAAATCTCCACGCTTTTTTGTTTACTATTGAATGCTATTTCGGTAGTACTTACGTGCAATGGATGCAAATTGGAGATATTAAAAGAATGTATTCCAAATATTAAAATGAAAAACAAGGTTGCTTTTGAACATAAAAAATTCATAATAACTAATATTTTTGCTTAATGAATAAAAATACAATACTTTTAACATCCAAATGTAGCAAACACAAGTCAATTAAATAGAACATAAATGACTCTAGATGATTTTTTATTTTATTTTCAATTAGGATGGTCACATTTAGTGAGTTTTGATGCACTTGACCATCAATTATTTATTTTGAGTTTAATAGCCTTGTATACTATTTCGGATATTAAAAAAATCGTCATATTAGTTACCGCTTTTACCATTGGACATTCGATAACTTTAGTTTTAAGCACAATAGATATTTTTCGTTTTCAAAGCAATTGGGTTGAATTTTTAATTCCGTGTACTATAGTTATTACTGCGTTAAGTAATATTACAAAATTAAAATCCGGAACTAATGCAACGACAATTAATTACTATTTCGCAATGGGTTTTGGATTAATCCATGGTATGGGTTTTGCAAATACCATACGGATGATTTTGGCTAAAGATCAAATTATTGGCTGGGGTTTATTGGGTTTTAATTTGGGTTTAGAAATTGGGCAATTATTTTTTGTTTCCTTAATTTTACTGATTACCACGTTAGCTCTTGGATACTTTAAAGTAAAAAAATCTAATTGGGTATTATTTATTTCCGCCGCCGTATTTAGTTTGTCACTACAAATGGCTTTAAAACGAATTCCTTTAAATTAAAAAAAAATATAAATGAACAAATCTGCAAAAATATTGATGCTAATGACTTTTATGAGTCAGTTAATAATGGCACAAAACATTCTAAACAATCCTGGAAGTAATCACGGAAATAAGTTTGAGCAGTTAGGAAGCATTTTAACAACTCCCAATGAACAGCGTACCGCTAGCGGAGCTCCTGGGGTGAAATACTGGCAACAACGTGCCAATTATAACATTAACTGTGAATTGAACGAAAAAAACTTGACATTAAAAGGAAGTGAAACCATTACTTATTTTAATAATTCCCCCGATGTACTAACCTATGTTTGGTTACAACTCGACGAGAATGAACACAACAATTTAAAAAATGCCAACTATCAAAGTGCAAGTATAATGCCTACAAAAAGCAACAGTATATTGATAGATACTAATTTAGAAAACAATAAACCAAACGATAACGGCTCAGGAATAAACATCGTAAACTTAACAGATGCTACAGGAAAAAAATTAAAATATACCATTAATAAAACAATGATGCGTATAGAAATTCCTGAGTTAAAATCAGGACAACAATTTGTTTTTAATGTTGATTGGAATTACAAAATAACAAATCGTATTGCAGAAGGAGGTCGCGGAGGTTATGAATTTTTCCCAAATGAAAAAAAATATATTTTCACCATGTCGCAATGGTACCCTCGTTTATGTGTTTATAGTGATTTTCAAGGATGGCAAAACCATCAATTTACTGGAAGAGGGGAATTTGCTCTAACTTTTGGTGATTTCAATGTGAAAATTACCGTTCCGGCTAATCATATCATTACTTCAACAGGAGAATGCTCTAATTATAATACTGTATTAACTCCTGCTCAATTAGCTCGTTATCAACAAGCTCAAACTGCAACTGAACCCATAGAAGTTGTTACATTGGCAGAAGCCAAACTATCCGAACAAAACAATACAGAAGCCAAGAAAACATGGATTTATAAAGCGACTAATGTGCGTGATTTTGCTTGGGGTTCTTCTCCAAAATTTGTCTGGGATGCAATGGCGCAAAACATAAATGGAAAAAAAGTAATGTGCATGAGTTTTTACGGAAAAGAAGCCTATGGTTTGTATCGCAAATTTTCGACTCGTGCTGTGGCACACACTATAAAAACATATTCCGATTTTACAATCCCATATCCATATCCTGTGGCACAAAGTGTAGAAGCAGCTAACGGAATGGAATATCCTATGATTTGTTTTAACTTTGGTCGTACCGCAGCAGACGGAACTTATAGTGAAAATACTAAAAATGGAATGCTTGGAGTTGTTATGCATGAAGTAGGACACAACTTTTTTCCAATGATTATAAACAGTGACGAACGTCAATGGACATGGATGGATGAAGGTCTAAACTCGTTTGTACAATATTTAACAGAGGAACTTTGGGACAATAAGTTCCCAAGCAAAAGGGGACCAGCCTACGCTATTGTTGATTACATGAAATTGCCAAAAGATCAATTAGAACCTATTATGTCGAACTCTGAAAACATTGTAAACTTCGGGCCTAATGCGTATGCTAAACCTGCAGCAGGATTGAATATATTGCGTGAAACGATTATGGGAAGAGAATTGTTTGATTATGCTTTTAAAGAATATGCCAAACGTTGGGCCTTCAAACATCCTACGCCAGCTGATTTTTTTAGAACAATGGAAGACGCAAGTGGGGAAGATTTAGATTGGTTTTGGAGAGGATGGTTTTATGGTACCGATCCTTGTGATATTGCTCTAGAAAGCGTAAAATTTGCAAAAGCTGATTATACTCCAATTGCTGTTGAAAATAAAATAGAAAAGAAAAGTCGCAGCAATAAACCTGAGGTTATTTTTGATGATATTTCGAAAATTAGAAATCGTACTACAAATGATTTGAAATTCTATACGGATATAGATTTAGATGCTAGAGATTTCTATTGGAAATACGCACGTGGTTTGGTACAAATAGACACTACTTTGGCTGTCAAAAAAATGCCCGAACCCGCCATTTTACCAATAGAAGAATTTACATCCGAAGAAAAAGAAAAATATAGCAATAAGTTTTTCTATGAGCTTAACTTTACAAATAAAGGTGGCTTGGTAATGCCAATTATTGTTGAATTCACTTTTAAAGATGGAACCAAATCAATAGATAGAATTCCAGCGCAAATTTGGAGACTTAATGAATTAAAAACATCAAAATTTTATATCCAAGACAAAGAAGTAGCTTCTATAAAAATAGATCCAATGCTTGAAACCGCTGATATTGATGTAAAAAATAATGTTTGGGGAGCAGAAACTATTGAGCCTTCTAAGCTACAACTATTTAAAGCACGTGCCGCAGCAACGCTGGCAAGAGGACAATCCTCTGAACAAAACCCGATGCAATTGGAGAAGAAATAGAAATACTAATTTTATTTTATCCGATAAAAAAGCTGTGCAAACATTTATTTGTTGCATAGCTTTTTTTATTTTAAGCCAACCCTAAAGTATTTTATAAAATCAATAATCCAAAATCTCTCAAAGTATTTACGGGTTTCGAATACCAAAACAATTCGAAATCCTCCAAATGAGTTTCGAAATCAGATTTTATTTCTTGAAAACTAAGAATTTTAGCATTTGAAACCGCTATTTTTTCGAGTATTTGAACTAGCCATTCTCCTTCGTTTTTATTAGTTTGAATTGTAAAACTTTCTTTCTTATCGTGAAAAGTTAAAGTCATTATTTGCCAAGAATTTCCTTTTTTAGACTTTGTGAAATGTTCTACAAGTGGTTTTCCTCCTAACCAAATAACTTTAGCCGTTGGTTTTATATTGAAATCTTCTTCTTGTTCTAAAGCAGTAGTAATAAAATCAGGATGGATTTTTGTTTTCGGAATTTTAAAATCAAACCATTCTTGTAATTCATAATCAAAGCAAATCCCGTGCATAAAATTGAACAAGGATTTTTTTAATCCAAAACTGAATTTATCATGATCGATTCCGGTTTTATCAACATAATTAATATCATTATTGGCAAAAGCTCCTATGGTTTCGGTTTCCTTTACAACACCAAATTTTTCCGGATACATTCCCACAGGACTATGTGCCGTCATGGCAAATTGATGCCAAAAACCAGATTGCAAAACACCAACTTCGAACAATTGACGCACCATTTCTAGGCTATCAACCGTTTCCTGAACTGTTTGCGTTGGATAACCATACATCAAATAAGAATGAACCATAATGCCGGCTTCGGTAAAATTTCGGGTAACTTTCGCCACTTGTTCAACCGTAACGCCTTTGTCAATTAGTTTCAATAATCGATCTGAAGCCACTTCGAGTCCGCCAGAAACGGCAATACAACCAGAAGATTTCAAAAGCAAGCACAAATCTCTAGTAAAACTTTTTTCGAATCTAATGTTTGTCCACCACGTAATTAATAATTTTCGGCGAAGTATTTCAAGTGCCAAAGCGCGCATCAAAGCTGGTGGCGCAGCTTCATCTACATAATGAAAACCATTTTGTCCCGTTTGCGCTATCATTTCTTCCATTCGATCGCACAATAAATTGGCGGCAATGGGTTCGTATATTTTTATATAATCTAATGAAATATCACAAAATGTACATTTCCCCCAATAACAACCGTGCGCCATCGTGAGTTTATTCCATCGTCCGTCGCTCCACATTCGGTGCATGGGGTTTACAATTTCGATAACCGAAATATAGTTGTCCAAAAGTAAATCCGAATAATCTGGCGTGCCCACTTCAGATTGTTTATAATCGCTTCGGGTAGAATTATTTTTATAAACCACTTTGCCATTTTCGAGAAGAAAAGTTCTTTTGAATTGCTCGCCAACAGTCTCAGACTGACAAACAGTTTCTACTAATAATTCTACTGGCAATTCGCCATCATCCAAAGTAATATAATCGAAAAACTCAAAAACTCGAGCGTCCGAAAGCGACCGCAATTCGGTATTGGGAAAACCGCCACCCATTGCAATTTTTATGTTGGGATGATTTTTTCGAACCCATTGCGCAGAACGAAAGGCCGAATATAAATTTCCCGGAAAAGGAACCGAAATCAAGAATAATTTGGGTTGAATGGTTTCGATTTTTGCTTTCAAAATCGAAATTAAAATTGCATCAATATACGTGGGTTCTTGTTGCAAAGCCAAATATAATTCGTCGAAAGAATTGGCAGATCGTCCCAAACGTTCGGCATAACGGCTGAAACCAAAATTAGCATCGACACATTCAACAATGAAATCTGAAATATCTTCGAGGTATAATGTTGCCAAATGTTTGGCTTTGTCCTGTGTTCCCATTGTTCCAAAAGCCCAATCTAATTCCTCTAATTGAGAAAATCGAGAAGCTTCGGGCAAATAATCTTCTTGGCAAATTTGCAACGCTAATGTTGGATTTTTCCCTTGAAGAAAAGCAATAACCGAATCGATTGTTTTGATGTATTCGTCTTGTAAAGCTAGAATTCGTTTGCAGTTGTTGGTTGTTGCCCTTCGACTGCGCTCAGGATGACGTTGGTTGTTAGATTGAAACAAATCTTCCAAGCCTTTTTTCGAAAACAATTCTAAAATGACTTCTATGCCTAAATCGGCTTGGGTTGCGGGAATATTTTTGGTATTCAGAAAACCTTTAATATAAGCCGTTGCCGGATACGGAGTATTCAGTTGGGTAAACGGTGGCGTGATGAGAAATACTTTGGTTTTCAATTGGAATGTTTTGTGCAAAAGTACACATAAACCGTTTATCCATCCATGTAACTCGAATGAAAAACAATTTTCTTTTGCTATTTTTAATGTTTTTTTATTCCCTTTTCGCAAGAAATTTATTAAAAAAACTTTAATGAATTCTATTTTGTTAAAAATTAACCATAATATAGAAACTACTGCTTTTTCAAACTAATTAGTAGCTATTACAACTAAATTAGCATAAAATGTTATTTTTGTTAAAATTTTCCTAAATTCTTTATAATTTCCTACCTTTATAAAAAAGTCATTTGAAAATTTTACTATTAAAAATTAGTGCAATTTCAATAGAAAAAACACATCTCAAAAAAGGTATCTAGTTATATACCAAATATTTGATTAAAAAAATGAAAATGAAATTAAAGCTAATTTTACCATTACTCCTTATCTTCAATTTACTATACTCTCAAAATAATCCACAAAACCTTCACGATATTCAAAAATCTTCTCGACTTCTGGAAGATAAAAATGGTCATTTGATTCAAAATTTAGAGCAGCAAAAACAATTTTTGGAAATTCGGGAAGAAAAAAGAAAAAAAGAAATTCTGAATCTGAAAACAGAAAACCAGAATTTGAAAAAGGGAAATCTGAATTTGAAAACAGAAACTACACAACAAGCAGTTGAGATGTGTAGCAATGGAGGTTTCGAACAATATGAAACTATAAGTGGAAGTAGTTATCTGAAGAATTTTCTTTATACCATAGGCGATCCTCCTGGACCTACTCAATGTCAATCTATTACTAATACCGCTGATTCTTACATCAATCGTTATAATCCTAATAATATGGACATTATGGCAACTGGTGTTTCTGCAGATTTGGTTGATCCATACATGGGAGATATCAAAGCATTTGATCAATATGCTCTTAAAATTAACTATGAAAACTCCTCTACTTATGGTTCTATTGTTCAAGGTAAAAGATTTAAAACAAATAATGAAAACTATCTAAAATTTAACTACAAAGCTGTATTACAAACTGTTTACGACAATAGCCATACTGATAATCAGCCATTTGTAAAAGCACGGATTTTAGATAAAAATGGAGTTGTTGTAAATGAATTTTGTTTAGTAGGCGATGAAAAAAATTGCATTTTTACCAAAGTTCCAAGTCAAACTTCTTATTATGTTACTTTGTATACCACAAATTGGCAATCTGGCTTATTAGATATTTCATCTATACCTAATAATGAAGAATTTACTGTTGAATTTATGGCTTCAAGATGCGGATTGGGTGGCCATTTTGGGTATATGTATGTAGATGACATTTGCTTATTACATTCTGACGAAAATTTGAAAGGATCTATTGAACTAGATCCTTTGAATAAAGTTTGCCCTAGTTTACCCTTTTCTGTGTGTGGAAGTTATACCATTCCTAATTCTGGTGGAATTACTGCAACAGTAAAAAAAATTACTTTAAATCTTTATGACAGCACTAATGTATCGGTTTATAGCACATCTACTACCTCAAGTATAGACACAACAAATAAAAAGTTTTGTTTCACTCTGAATGCTACTAATTTTCCAAATAGCATCAATGCTAATTATAATGTAGGAGTTCAAGTTGATTATGACATTTCGGGAACTTCTTGTACGGGGACAACATTTAATTCGGCGATAGATCCTGATGCAAATCCTGGTTGGGATATTTCTTTTTTAAATTGTACTGCAAATTGTGCGATTAATGTAACGACTGCAAAAATATCTCAATGTGATGCAAATCATGACGGAAGTGAAAATTTTGATTTATCTACTTTAAATTCTTTAGTGGTAACTTCTACTACAGGTTTAAGTTTTAGTTACTATAAAAATTACAATGATGCAGAAGCTAACCTGAATGCTATCACCAATTTTACAAGTTATCTAAGTTCTAGTACTTCTATTTTTGTTAGGGTAAGCAAAGATTCCTCTTGTTATAAAATAATTTCTGCAAGTTTAGAGGTAAGAAATCCCACTACAAATATTACCGGTATTCTAAATGTTTGCTCAGGAAGCACAGTATTAACAGCTTATTCAGGCTCTTCCTATCTATGGAGCACAGGAGATACTTCGCAAAGTATTACAGTAACATCTATAGGAAATTATTCTGTTACTGTTACAGATTCGTTTGGTTGTAGTAGTGATGCTAGTGTTACCATAGAACCGAGCCAAACTGCTGTTTCACCAATCTTACAGGTTACCCAGCCCTCCTGTTTTGTCTCCACAGGAAGTATTAAAATAACATCCCCTGCATCACAATATAGTTTTGATGATGGTACAACTTGGAGCACAAACGATACAATGAGTAATTTATATCCTGGAACCTATTTAGTAAAAATAAAAACAATAAATGGATGTACCTCCTATTCGCAAAGTACAACTATTACTTCTGCCTCTACTTTGTATCCAAATTATTACTATACCAACCCTTTATTTTGTGGAGATGTAGGCAGTATTACCATAACTACTCCATCTAGTTATTATAGTTTTGATGATGGTATAACTTGGGTAAATTATTCTACTGCTACCAATCTTTCCCCAGGAAATTATAAAATTCGCACAAAAGATTTACAAGGTTGTATTTCTTCAGCTAACAATGTACTTATAAGTAGTAATACGCTCGAAACCCCAACTTATACTTTGATTCAGCCTGCTTGCTCCGTAACAGGGAGCATTACCATTAATACTATTTCTGATTTTTACACTTTTGATGGGGGCACAACATGGGTTACAAGTAACATAATGAACAATTTAAGTTCAGGAAGCTATTCTTTAGGAATTAAAAATGCTTTGGGCTGTACTTCCTATTACACCTATGTTTATCTAAATGATTTTCAATATTCATATCCTGAATACACCATAGAGCAACCAGTTTGTGGTAGTAATGGAAGTATTACTATCACTACAGTTTCAGATTTCTATAGTTTTGATAATGGCGTAACTTGGACTACTAATAATGCAGCAACCAATTTACCTTTTGGGAGCTATCAAATAAAAGTAAAAAATAGTGCTGGGTGTATAAGTTCCGTTAGTTATGCTTATTTATACGAGCCACACTTATATACACCAATTATTAGTATCGAGCAACCAACTTGTGGTGCAAACGGAAAAATTACGATTAATTCATTATCAGATTTTTATAGCTTCGATAATGGTACAACTTGGACAACCCTGAATTATAAATCATTACCTCCTGGAAGTTACTCAATAATTATAAAAAACAGTATTGACTGTACCTCCTATCCTACAGGAGTTTATTTAAATAATCCAAATATAGCGGCACCTATTTATACTGTTATTCAGCCAACTTGTACAACTGCAGGTAGTATTACAATAAATACTGTTGCAGATTTCTATAGCTTTGATGGAGGTTATAATTGGGGAACATCACCTACCTTATCAAATATTAATTCTTATGGATATTACAGCATTTCTATAAAAAATAGTGTAGGGTGTGTATCAAATAATATAGGTATTTCGATTAATGACCCTAGTCTTCCAGATCCTGATTATACCTTTACTAATCCCAGTTGCGGAAATATTGGCAATATTACATTCAACACTACTGCAGATTACTATAGTATAGATTATGGTACAAACTGGAGTACAAATAATGTTTTTAATAATTTAAGCTCAGGCAATTATTATGTAATGATAAAAAAAGCTAATTGTGCATCCAAGTATATTCCTATTTATTTGGATTCCTCAAATTTGGCACAACCAAAATATACAATAGTTCAACCAACATGCGGTACAAAAGGGAGTATTACAATCAATACCACTGCTGATTTATACAGTATTGATGGACAAACTTGGGGTACAAGTCCTATTTTCTCAAACCTTCCCCCCGGATATTATTATCCTACTATAAAAAATGCTCAAGGCTGTATTTCAAATTCAAATTATGCAGCTATTCAAACTTTTTACCTCCCAGTTCCTACTTTTACTTCAACACAACCAACTTGTGGAAATGGAGGAAGTATAACTTTTACAACTACTGCATCACAATACAGTATAGATGGAGGTAATACATGGAGTACCAATCCAACATTTACCAATCTAAATTCAAACTCTTATTATTTATCTGTAAAAAATGCTTCTGGCTGTACTTCTTATCCTTATAGTACTTACGTTACTTTATATCAATATTATTTACCAAATCCTGATTTTACGTTAGTTCAACCAAGCTGTGGTACCAATGGAAATATAACTATTGCCACAGTTGCAACTTCTTATAGTTTTGATAATGGTACCACTTGGACTACTAATCCTAAACTTACTGGACTTACTTCGGGGTATTATTATATTATGATAAAAAATGCAAGTGGTTGTCAATCTAATGGTTTACTAATATATATTACCCCCTATTATCTATCAAATCCAAATGTAAAAGTAGTACAACCAACCTGTGGAAATGGTGGTAGTATCACCATTACAACACCTGCCGATAAATATAGTTTTGATGGAGGCACAACTTGGACTACTAATCCTATCTTATTAGATCCCGCATCAACTTCCTATAATATTACCATCAAAAATACCTCGGGTTGTGTATCACAATCACAATATTTCTACATTAATAAATTTTATTTATCCGCACCAAATGTAACTTCAATTCAGCCTACTTGTAGTTCTCCTTCTGGTACTATAATAATAAATACTACAGCAGATCAATATAGTTTTGATGGAGGTATAACATGGACTACAAATCCTATAAAGAAAAATTTAGCGGGTGGTTCTTATAATATAGTAATAAAAAACACATTAGGTTGTATCTCATCTGGCAGTTATCTCTATATTTATCCACCACCGGCGATTCCTGCTGCACCAGCTGTTCTGGTCACTCAACCCTCTACTTGCGGAGCAACTGATGGCAGTATTACAATAACAACACCTGCCATGAGTTATAGTTTCAATGATGGAAACAGCTGGACAACAAACCCAAAAAAAATAAATGTAGGCGCTGGTACTTATATTATTAAAATCAAAACAAATTCTTACACTTGCGAATCATCAACAATGATTGTGAATTTAAGTTCAGGGACTACAATTGCGGCACCTGCTTATATTGCAACCCAACCGAATTGTAGCTCAACAAAAGGTTCTATTACAATTACTACAAGTGCTGCAACTTATAGTTATGATGATGGATTAACCTATGTTTTTTCCAATACAAAAACAGATCTTTCCCCAGGAATTTATTTTATAAAAATTAAAAATTTATCGGGCTGTATTTCGGATGCTGCTACAGTAACTATTTCAACATTATCGGCACTTCCCGCTCCAACTTATGAAGCAACTCAGCCAAATTGCACCAACCTTACAGGAGCATTAACTATTAAAACCATAGCAGATTATTATAGCTTTGATAACGGAATCACTTTTGAAACATCAAATACAAAATCTAACTTATCAGCAGGAACCTATAATTTAATGATTAAATATAATTCTGGTTGTATTTCCCTAAGCACACCCGTTACTATAGATTCTGCCCCTATTATTCCTGCAGCACCACAAGTTGTCGTTACAAATCCTATTGGTTGTAGTTCCTCTACAGGTAGTATTATGGTTTCTACAGTTGCAAATTTATATAGTTTTGATGATGGTACTACTTGGAACACAAGCAATACAGCTACTTTATCCCCAGGGATTTATTTAATCCGAATAAAATATACAAACGGATGTCCTTCGATTGCATACGCTGCGACCATCAACACTCCTCCTAATGCTCCTTCAACTCCGACTTTAGCCGTTTTTCAACCTAAGAGTTGCAGCAATCCTTATGGCTCTATATCTATAACAAATTCTGCTTACCAGTATAGTTTTGACAATGGTGTAAATTATTCGAGCAATCCAATCTCAGGAAATTTAGCTGTTGGAACTTATCTGGTTCGTACTAAAAATAGTAGCGGTTGCGAGTCTGTAGCATTATCTACAACAATTATTGCTCCAACAGATTATCCTAGCAATCCAGCATTTACAACTATTCAGCCAGATTGTAATAATCTGAAAGGGGCTATTACAATTACTGAAACAGCTTCAGAATATAGTTTCGATAATGGTGTTACATGGATAACAAATACAACACAATCTAATCTTGCTCCTGGAACTTATTATTTAAAAGTAAAAAACAGCAATGGATGTATTTCAAATGCCACTCCAGTTATAATAATTCCTTTTACAAATTTTACTCCAAAACCTACATTAACAAACCCGCAAACCTTCTGCATACAACAAAATGCGACTTTAGGTTCAATTGTAATAATAGGGCAAAACATAAAATGGTATGATAATTTGACCAATGGAAGTCTTCTTACCAATTCAACTTTATTACAAAACGGAATAACATATTATTCTTCGCAAACTATCAACGGTTGCGAAAGTTTGAGAACGCCAATTCTTATAAACATTCAAAACACACCAGCTCCAACTGGAAATTATACACAAAGTTTTTGCACTGGCCAAAATCCAACTTTAAATAATCTTGTAGTTTCTGGAACAAGTATAAAATGGTATGATAATTCAATTGGTGGAAATATTTTGGCAAATACAACGCCGTTACAAAATGGTGTAACTTATTATGCCACGCAAAAGGTAAATGGTTGCGAAAGTCTGAATACGTTAAGAATATCTGTTACTCTAATTACCTCTTTACCTGCAAAAAACTTTGCAGAATCATTTTGTGATGATTTGAATGACGGAACAGAAACGGTAGATTTAACCCGTTACAATACTGCTATTATTTCAAATAATACCATCTATAATTTCTCCTATTTCAATTCTATTTCTGGCGCTCAAAATGAAACGGCAGCTAATAAAATAAATAACGTCACAAATTATAAATTGGTCTTGGGTGATAACAAAATCTATGTTCGCGTCAATTCGAATACCCCATGTTTTGCAGTTGCCGAATTAAATTTGACGCTTATATCCAAACCAATTATTACCATACAAGACATTGTACCTTTGTGTGAAAATAAATCTATTATAGTAGATGCTGGTTCTGGATTCAATAGTTATTTGTGGTCAAATGGAGCCTCAACACAAACAATAACAATAGTAAATCCGGGTGATTATTCCGTAACTGTAACTAAGAATTATGCAACAATTTCTTGTTTGAGCACAAAGAAATTCATTGTAAAAAAATCGAATATTGCAACAATTACATCTTTAGAGATACAAGATTGGACTGATAATCAAAATAGTATAATTGCATATGTAACGGGAAATGGGGATTACGAATATTCTATTGATGGTATAAATTATCAAACAAGTAATCAGTTCACAGGATTAATTGGCGGGGATTATACCGTACAAGTTAGAGACAAAAATGGCTGCGGCACAGCAACTGATGAAATTTATTTATTAATGTATCCCAAATTCTTTACTCCAAATGGTGACGGGTATAATGATACTTGGAAAATTAAATTTTCGGAATTGGAGGCAGGTTTAACAATAAAGATATTTGATCGATATGGTAAATTTATCAAGGATATAGATTCAAATGATGCCAGCTGGAACGGAACATACAATGGGTTTGAACTACCTTCTACCGATTATTGGTTTGTTGTTACTCGAGCTAACGGAAAAGAATACAAAGGTCATTTTAGTTTGAAACGATAAATTACATCAAAACTTATGCTCCTTTTTGCTAATTACCAAAAGCGACACAAAAGTAAGTACCGCAGCTGCCGATAGATAATAACCCACATAAGTAATTCCGAAATTTTTTGCAATCCAAATGGCAATCATTGGCGCAAAAGCTGCGCCAATTATTCCAGCAAAATTAAATGTGAGCGACGATCCAGAATAACGCACTTGGGTTGGAAAAAGTTCCGAAAGAAAAGTCCCTAATGGGCCATAAGTTAATCCCATTAATGTCATTCCCAAACACAAGAATACCGTTATCAAAGTGGTACTTCCTGAACCAAGAAGCGCAGAGAAAAACAATCCGAAAATGGCGATAGCAACAGTAACAAGGATTAAAACCTTTCTTCGACCTAATTTATCAGCTAAAATTGCCGAAATAGGAATTGATATTCCAAAAAACAAAACAGAAAAAAGCTGCATGATTAGAAAATCACGTCTTGAATAACCCAAATCGGTAGTAGCCCAACTCAAAGAGAAAACAGACATTAAATAAAATGTCACAAAGGTAGTTACAGCAGCCAACGTTCCAAAAATAAGCGGATTACGATATTCTTTCAACAGAACTACCAAAGGAATTCGCACTTCTTTCTTGGTTTCTAAAGTAGCCAAAAAAGCAGGTGTTTCTGTAATTTTCAACCGAATATAAAATCCAACAACGACCAAAACTGAACTTGCTATAAAAGGAATTCTCCAACCAAAATCGAAAAATTGCTCGTTTGTCAAAGTATCGCTCAATAACAAGAAAGTTCCACCAGAAAGCAACAAACCTATTGGCGCACCAAGTTGTGGAAACATTCCGTACCAAGCTCTTTTTCCTGGAGGCGCATTTTCGATTGCCAATAAAACGGCTCCACCCCATTCGCCGCCAAGTCCTAATCCTTGACCAAATCTAAAGAGCATTAATAATAATGGTGCAGCAATTCCTATGCTGGCATAAGTAGGAAGGAATCCGATGGCAACTGTCGAAATTCCCATCGTTAATAAGGCAACAACTAAGGTGGCTTTTCGACCTATTTTATCTCCATAATGCCCGAAAACAGCTGAACCAATGGGACGCGCAAAAAAAGCAATAGAAAAAGTCGCAAGAGATTGTATAACTGAAATAGTTGGATCTGTCCCTGGAAAAAACAATTTTGGAAAAACCAAAACAGCAGCATTGGCATAAATATAGAAGTCGAAAAATTCGATGGTGGTGCCTATTAAACTACCAAAAAGAACATGTTTTAATGAGTTTACTTTATCTGGATTGGAATTGTCGTTCATGTGTAGATTATAATATTTTGGGGTAAAAATGCTATTAATTTTTGAAAGGAACAAATATATAGCTTCAATTGGTTTTATTACAGTCAAAATTTAAAAAAGTGTTCTTAGGGTAATTCTGTGAAACATTCCTTTTTTATTTGAACCATTAATATAATAATTATTTTAAAAAATGTTTATCCGAAAGTTAGATTCATCAAAAAAGGCGTCCTCATAAAAGGACGCCTTAAATAACAATAATAGAATATCAACAATAATCTATTTATCAAAAAAAAAAAAATCAAAAATCTATAACGGTATATTTCCGTGTTTGCGTTTTGGTGTTTCGACCACTTTATTTTCTAACATACTGAAAGCTTTAAGCAGTTTTCTACGGGTATCGTGAGGCATAATAACCTCATCTATAAATCCGCGTTGTGCAGCTGTATAAGGATTGGCAAATAAATCGGCATATTCTGCTTCTTTTTCTAAAAGTTTAGCTTCATGATCAGATGCTTCGCTAATTTCTTTTTTGAAAATAATTTCCGAAGCTCCTTTGGCTCCCATAACTGCGATTTCGGCAGTTGGCCAAGCAAAATTCATGTCGGCACCAATGTGTTTTGAATTCATTACATCATAAGCACCACCATAAGCTTTACGAGTAATAACGGTAACTCTTGGCACTGTAGCTTCGCTAAAAGCATATAACAATTTGGCTCCATGCATAATAATTCCACTCCATTCTTGATCCGTTCCTGGTAAGAATCCGGGAACATCTTCTAGAACTAATAACGGAATATTGAAACAATCGCAAAAACGAACGAAACGAGCTGCTTTTATAGAACTTTTCACGTCCAAACAACCTGCTAAAAATTTAGGATTATTAGCTACAATTCCGATGCTTCTTCCACCCAAACGAGCAAAACCTACAACAATATTTTCCGCAAAGTCTTTATGGACTTCAAAAAAGGAATCCTCATCTATAATGTTTTTAATAACATCGTGCATATCGTAAGGTTTATTAGCATTATCTGGAACGATAGTGTCTAATTTCATACGAACCTCATCATTAGTTACATATGGTAATTTTGGAGTAGTTTCGCGATTATTTTGAGGCATATAACTCAATAACTTTTTGATGTCTTCCAAACATTCAATACCGTTAGGAGAAGTAATATGTGCTACTCCCGATTTCGTAGAATGCGTGCTAGCACCACCCAATTCTTCCGAAGTTACTTCTTCATTAGTAACGGTTTTTACTACATTAGGACCTGTAACAAACATATAGCTGTTTCCTTCTACCATCATGGTAAAATCGGTCATGGCAGGAGAATAAACCGCTCCACCGGCGCAGGGTCCCATGATAGCAGAAATTTGTGGAATTACCCCACTTGATTGTACATTTCTGTAAAAAATATCGGCATAACCTCCAAGAGAACGTACACCTTCTTGAATACGTGCACCACCAGAATCGTTTAATCCAATCATTGGCGCCCCGCTCTTTAAAGCCATGTCCATCACTTTGCAAATTTTCTCTGCATGTGTTTCGGATAAAGAACCACCAAAAACGGTAAAATCTTGTGCAAATACATATACAATTCTTCCGTTAATTGTACCATAACCTGTTACTACACCATCACCATAATAAATTTCTTTTTCCATTCCAAAATCGGTAGTACGATGTGTTACTAACATACCAATTTCTTCAAAAGAACCTTCATCCATTAGATATTCTATACGCTCACGAGCCGTTAATTTCTTTTTGGCATGATGCGAAGCAATTCGTTTTTCACCTCCACCTAATTTGGCAAGGGCAATTTTATCGTTTAATATTTTAATTTTATCTTCCATTTTTTATTTAATGTGTCAATGAGTTAATGTGAAAATTAGATAATTACTAATTTCTTTTAACTATTCACTAATTATTGGTAATCGTAAGACTTTTTTATCTGCCAAATATTGTTTTAAAGCAATCAAGGCTGCAATTTCAGCTTCAATCTTTAATTTAGATTTAAGTTTTTCTGCATCATAATACGCTTTTACAAAACCCGTATCAAAATCTCCTGAACGGAAGGCTTCGTGTTCCATAACAAATTTTCCAAAAGGTAAAGTTGTTGCAACACCTTCTATATGATAATTGTCGATAGCTTTAATCATTAACGCAATAGATTCCTCACGGGTTTTTCCGTAAGTAACCAATTTAGATAACATTGGATCGTAATAAATTGGCACATCCATTCCTTCTTCAATACCGTTATCTACTCGAATTCCTTCGCCTTCGGGTAATCTATATTTACTCAAGAAACCAACATTTGGCAAGAAATCATTCATAGAATCTTCGGCATAAACTCGAAGTTCCATCGCGTGACCCTGAATCACTAAATCTTCTTGTTTCATTGTTAATTCTTCGCCACGAGCTACACGAATTTGCAGTTCTACTAAGTCAAAACCAGAAATCATTTCAGTAACTGGATGCTCCACTTGCAAACGTGTATTCATTTCTAAGAAATAGAAATTATATTTGTCGTCCATCAAGAATTCTACCGTTCCAGCTCCAAGATAATCACAGGCACGGGCTACTTTTACAGCAGCTTCACCCATTTCTTTTCGTTTTTCTGGAGTCAAAATAGAAGATGGAGCTTCTTCAACCACTTTTTGATGGCGACGTTGGATACTACATTCTCTTTCAAAAAGATATAAAACATTACCATGACTATCGGCCATGATTTGAATTTCAATATGACGCGGTTTGGTAACGTATTTTTCAATAAAAACCGAACCATCACCAAATGCAGCAATCGCTTCACTTATGGCTCTATCCATTTGAGATTCAAAATCTTCTTCACGCTCTACAACACGCATTCCTTTTCCTCCACCACCGGCAGAAGCTTTAATCAAGATTGGAAAACCTACTTCTAGAGCTGATCTTTTGGCTTCATCAATATCAGTAATAGCGTGATCGATACCCGGAACCATTGGAATATCATATAACTTAACAGCTTCTTTAGCCGCTAATTTGCTACCCATCATTTCAATTGCTTTGGATTTTGGTCCAATAAAAATGATGTTATTACGTTCGCATTCTTCTGCGAAAGCAGAATTCTCGCTTAAGAAACCATAACCTGGATGCACAGCATCTACGCCAAGTTCTTTACAAACTTCAATGATTTTATCGCCTCTCAAATACGATTCACTTGAAGCAGCTCCGCCAATACAAACCGCTTCATCAGCATATTTTACGTGAAGTGCATTTCTGTCGGCTGTAGAATAAACAGCAACCGTTTTGATACCCATTTTTTGAGCAGTTTTCATTACCCTAATGGCAATTTCTCCTCTATTTGCAACCAATAATTTTTTCATAATTTTACTCAAATTCAATTAATAACTGCCCTTTGTCAACAACATCTCCAGCTGCCACCGAAATCGTTTTGATAACACCATCACGCGGCGAAAGGAAGCTGTTTTCCATTTTCATTGCACTTAGAATAATCAAATTGTCGTTTTCCTTTACAGTTTGCCCTACAACCACACTAATTTCTATAATCAAACCTGGCATAGGCGCCTTAATAGCGTTTACCTGTTTTGTCAAACCAGCTTCAATTCCCATTTCCTTGATTAGCAAGTCTAATGCATTTGCAATTGACACTGTATAAATGTTATTGTTTACATTGACAGTATAGTTTTTTTGATTAAAGTCTGAAGAAACAATCTCAGCTTTATAAGGAGTGTTCTGATGCAAAACATGAAATTTATTCAAATCCGTCTTTACTGCATCCAGTTTCGAAATACTTTCCTCCTCTAAATCAAAGTGAAAAGTATCATTTACATTTACTTTATAACCAATACTCATAAGTGTATTTTTTTAATTGACTGTAAATGTATTTCATTATTTACAGTGTTTTAACAAATCCGAATGTATAGTTGCTAATTTAATATACTTTTGACGAAATCGTTGTATTTAACAAGAAAAATACAGATTAATTTTTAACCAAATTTCTATTAATTAAAAAAAATTGAAATAGACAGAAACTAATTACCCTGTTATTTTTTTCCTTATTTTTACAAAAAAATAAATTATGCCAACCGACTGTATCAGCTATCAAAATTCTGGATATTTCTCCGCTTTGATGAATGATTATTTAGACCAAAAATCGAATTTAAAGTCACTTTACAATCGGTTCCCAAATATTGAAAATTTCGAAGGACAAATTCTAGAAAAGAAAAACTCTTATGACGATAAAAATAGAGCTGTTTTAGTTTCGGTTTTGCAACAACAATATTCGAAAATTTCGACATCGGCTTTGACTGACCAAAATATTGAAGCTTTATCCAATTCCAATACTTTCACAGTAACAACCGGTCATCAATTAAATTTGTTCACCGGACCTTTATATTTTCTTTATAAAATTATTTCGACAATTAATTTAACCAAGGAATTAAAAGCGAAATATCCTGAAAACAACTTCGTTCCTATTTATTGGATGGCAACCGAAGACCACGATTTCGAAGAAATTAATTATTTTAATTTTAAAGGTCGAAAGTTTAGATGGAACAAGGAAAGTACCGGACCCGTGGGACGATTATCTACCGAAGGATTAGCGGATTTTTTTGAAGTCTACGCGCGCGAACTTGGTTCTGGAACAAATGCCAATAAAATCAAGAAGTTGTTTCAAGAATCCTATTTGAATCATTCTACTCTTGCCGAAGCAACTCGTGTCTTAGCAAATGAACTTTTTGGAGAATTTGGCTTGGTAATTCTCGATGCCGATGACCAAGCTTTAAAACGAACATTTATACCTTATATAAAGGAAGAATTAGTCAACCAGACTTCCCATAAAAAAGTATTAAAAACCATCGAAAATTTAAAAAATTACTTCGTACAAGTAAATCCTCGTGTAATCAATTTATTTTACTTGGAAGATAATTTGCGCGAACGCATTATTTTCGAAAACCAAAAATACAAAGTAAACAATACAAAAATTGAATTTTCAGAAATCGAAATACTTTCAATATTAGAAAGTCATCCCGAAAAATTCAGTCCAAACGTGATTATGCGTCCATTATACCAGGAAGTAATTTTGCCCAATTTGTGCTACATTGGCGGAGGCGGAGAAATTGCTTATTGGCTTGAACTTAAATCTTTTTTCGATGCTGTAAAAGTTACTTTTCCAATTTTGTTAATTCGGAATTCAGTGCTTTTAACAACTGAAAAACAAGCAAAGAAAGCAGATAAATTAGAACTAACATGGAACGATTTATTTTTAAACCAAAATGTTTTAAAAAATAAAAGCATAAAAAAACTATCCGAATTCCCAATTGATTTTACGGTTCAAAAAGAACAGTTACAAAAACAATTTGAAGCACTTTATGAAATAACCAATCAAACCGACAAATCCTTTCTTGGTGCTGTAAAAGCCCAGGAAACTAAACAAATAAAAGGGTTAGAAAACCTTGAAAAACGTTTACTTAAAGCACAAAAACGAAAGTATTCCGAAGAATTGGAACGAATAATTGATTTGCAAAATGAATTATTTCCTAACCAAAGTCTGCAAGAACGCCTAGCAAATTTCTCAGAATTTTATCTGGAAAAAGGTGACGATTTAATTCTGCTTTTACTAAAAAAACTCAAACCATTAGAAAGTAATTTTGATATTATTTCACTTCCATAACAATCATAAATTACCTTATATTGATAATATAACAAACTTGTTTTCAAAGTATAAATTTCAGAATAACAACAATAACATCAAATAAATTCATTTTTGTTGCAGATTTATTAATATTAACACATAAAAAACCTATTTTTACAACAAATTTTAAAAAAATAAAAATGGCTACAAATAGAACTTTTACAATGATCAAACCTGATGCGGTTGCAAACGGACACATCGGAAATATATTAGCAATGATTACGAATGCTGGTTTCAAAATCATTTCGTTGAAATTAACCCAATTAACAGTAGCAGATGCTCAAGCTTTTTATGAAGTTCACACTGCAAGACCTTTCTACGGAGAATTAGTAGATTTTATGTCTCGTGGACCAATTGTTGCTGCCATTTTAGAAAAAGATAACGCAGTTTCAGATTTCAGAACGTTGATTGGAGCAACAAATCCTGCCGATGCTGCCGAAGGAACTATCCGCAAAGCGTATGCAACTTCTATGGGAGAAAACGCAGTTCACGGTTCAGATAGTGACGAAAATGCAGCAATCGAAAGTGCTTTTCACTTTGCTGGAAGAGAACAGTTCTAATTTTAGATTGCATTAAGAATCTATTTAATACAAAATCCAGTTTCAAAATTTGAAACTGGATTTTTTTATTTACAATCACAAAATTCAAAAAATCTAAAATCAGAACTCTAAATTATTTACCTCAAAACCACATCTTTCACAACATCACGGTGTAATTCCTCATTAATCATCGTGACAATTTTCGTTTTTCCATGGCTTAATTCCTCCCTCAAAACCGCCGAAGAAAGTTCAACATACAAAGTACTGCCTTTTAGAACGACATTTTTTGTATAATAATTCACTCCGTTTCCCATAAGGTTTTTCCAAGCATCCTTAACGTCTATTTGGTCCATTCCGGGTTGCAATTTATTCACTTGGATAATTTGCTTCAAAACATCACCAACGGTACTTTGATTATTTAGTCTTTTTGCCATTTCCTAAGATATTTATTGGTGTCGCTTTTTTATAATGATATTCCTTGTTCTCTGCATTTTTAAACACCAATTTTTCCTTAGAAACTGCAATCAATTCCTCCGACCATTTTGCATAAGGAGTAACATAATCAAAAAATACTTTACCCTTTTCGAAGCGTATTTTTACATTTTCATACGTATCATTCACAATAAAAGTACCGTCTAATTGCGGCATAACTTTTTTTCGAATACCTGTATTATTTTTGGCAATTTGAAAATAATCATAACTTTCGTTAATCGTATAATCCTTGTCTTTACCTTGGTCAAAAACCACTTTTTCAATTTCCCAATAGCCATTAATTTTGGATATATCCGAAGGTGAAATCTTTTGCTGACAAGAGACAAAAAGAAAGGAAACAAATAAAAATCTAACTAAATTCATCTATATTATTTTCTGACTGTCATTGCGAAGAATGAAGCAATCGGTTAGGGTTTTCGAGTAAAAAAGAACTATTTCTTATTCGACAAAGTTACACCTTAATAAATTCAAAGAAAAAAAATATCTGAAACTCATTAAACTTTTTTTATTATTTTTGGTCAAACCTCAAAACCAATTCATTATAATAATGTCAAAACCAATAATTGCCCTTCTTACCCTATTATTGTTCATTAGCTGTAGTTCTGGAACTGCACAACCCACTTCAACAATGCCAACAACAGAAAGCGCCTATTTTCCTCCGTTGACAGGCAATGTTTGGGAAACAAAATCAATCGCAAGTTTAGGCTGGAAACAAAATGCTGTACAACCGCTTCTGGATTATTTGTCACTCAAAAATTCAAAAGGGTTCATAATTCTTGTCAATGGCAGAATCGTCATGGAAAATTATTTCAATGGGCATTCCGCAACAACCAATTGGTATTGGGCAAGTGCAGGAAAAACACTAACGGCAACAATGACAGGAATTGCTGAACAAGAAGGATTACTGAACATTAACAACAAGGTTTCTCAATATATTGGAGCTGGCTGGACAAGCGAAACTTTGGCAAAAGAAAACCTAATCACTTGCAAAAATTTACTCACAATGACTTCTGGTATTGAAGATATTACTTATGGAGATGCTGTGGATCCAGCGAGTTTACACTACAATTCCGATGCAGGAACGCGTTGGGCTTATCATAATGTATATGTAAAATTACAAGATGTTATTGCGCAGGCAAGCGGTCAAACTTGGAGCAATTATTTCAATTCAAAACTAAGAGACAAAATAGGAATGGACGGCTTATGGTTTACTTCCGGAAACAACATTGTTTATAGTAGCACAACTCGAAGCATGGCTCGTTTTGGTTTATTGATGCTTAACAAAGGAAAATGGGAAAACAATACAATCTTGAACGAAAATTACTTTAATGCAGCGACTTCAACTTCACAAAACATCAATCTTTCTTATGGATATTTGTGGTGGTTGAACGGAAAATCGAGTTATCATTTACCTCAATCCCAACTACAATTACCTGGAAGTATAATTCCTTCGGGACCAACAGATATGTTTATGGCTTTGGGTAAAAACGATCAAAAAATTTATGTAATTCCAAGCAAAAAAATGGTAGTCATTAGAATGGGCGATGCAGCCGATACCGTAAACATGGCTTTATCCGATTTTGACGATGTCCTATGGCAAAAAATTAATGCTTTGTACCAATAATTTATTTGCTTTTTCTGCTTTTGAGAAATCCATAAATAAAGAAAGCTGTACCAAAAACGAGAAGCAAATAATATAAAATAATGTTTTTGTCTCTTAGGACATTAGACAAAATAAATGAAATCATACTCAACAAATAAAGATAAATAGTTGGTATATTTTTAAAAGAAGAAAAATTCATCGTACACAATTAAAGTAAGCTTTGGCAAAATGAAATTTGCCAAAAATTTATTATTTAAAAAAACTATCTACAAATTCATATTTATTAAATACCTGCAAATCTTCGATTCCTTCACCTACACCAATATATTTTACTGGAATTTTAAACTGGTCAGAAATACCAATAACAACCCCACCTTTTGCAGTTCCATCCAATTTTGTAACTGCAAGCGAAGTTACTTCGGTAGCTACCGTAAATTGTTTGGCTTGTTCAAAAGCATTTTGTCCAGTAGATCCATCAAGAACTAATAACACATCGTGTGGCGCGTCACCAACGACTTTTTGCATAACGCGTTTTACTTTTGTCAACTCGTTCATCAAATTGATTTTGTTATGCAAACGACCCGCAGTATCAATAATTACAATATCGGCATTTTGGGCAACAGCTGATTGCAAAGTGTCGAAAGCCACCGATGCAGGATCGCTTCCCATATTTTGTTTGACCAAAGGAACGCCAACTCTATCCGCCCAAACTTGCAATTGGTCAATTGCAGCAGCACGAAAGGTATCCGCTGCACCAAGAACTACTTTATAACCTTGTTTCTTAAATTGATACGCCAGTTTTCCAATGGTAGTAGTTTTACCAACACCATTAACACCCACAACCATCAAAACATACGGTTTTGTATTTATCGGAATCACAAATTCGGTTGCTTCACCAGAATCGATTTCTGATAACAAACTTGCAATTTCTTCTCTAAGGATTTTATTCAGTTCGTCTGTACCAAGAAATTTATCTTCGGAAACACGTTTTTCTATTCTTGTTATAATTTTTAGGGTTGTATTTACGCCAACATCCGAAGAAACAAGTATTTCTTCTAAATTATCTAATACTTCATCATCAACCTTTGATTTACCAGCAACAGCTTTGGTCAACTTTGAAAAAAAAGTTGTTTTTGTTTTTTCTAGACCTTTATCTAAGGTTTCTTTTTTCTCTGAAGAAAATATTTTTTTAAAAAAACTCATTTTATATACGATTTACGATAAAGGGTTTACAAATTAGCCGATTAGAAATCATTAGCCTTTTGTACCAATAAAAAATTGAAAGCAATCTATTTCTGACGGTAAATATAAAAAATAAAAAAGCTACTTCCGAATGAAAGTAGCTTTTCTATATAATGCTTGTGTTAATTATTTCTTTTTCAAGAATTCATCAACCTCTTCAGGAGTCATAATTGATTCTACGAATGTATATGCACCTGTTTTTGGAGATTTCACCATTTTGATGGCTTTTGATAATCTCTTAGAAGATGTTTGTAACGATGCTACGGTTTTCTTTGCCATGATTCAAATGTTATTTGTATTTTAAAAAACTCTAAATGTTGCCATTCGAAATTTTTATTAAAATCTCTAATTATTATTTAATTTCTTTGTGAACAGTTACACGTTTCAAGATTGGATTAAATTTCTTAATCTCTAATCTATCTGGAGTATTTTTTTTGTTCTTAGTTGTAATGTATCTTGAAGTTCCTGCAACACCTGATGTTTTGTGTTCAGTACATTCTAAAATTACCTGGATTCTATTCCCTTTCTTTGCCATCTTGCTATTTTTTTATTTTGGAATAAGATTATTTAATAAATCCTTCTGACTTAGCTTTTTTCAAAACTGCAGCAATTCCATTTTTGTTAATTGTTTTTACCGTAGATGCTGCTACTCTTAGAGTAATCCATCTATCTTCTTCTGGAAGATAAAAACGCTTTTTAACTAAGTTTACAGAAAATTTTCTCTTAGTTTTATTCATAGCGTGAGAAACGTTATTTCCTACCATCGCTCTTTTACCTGTAAGGTCACAAACTCTTGACATTATTCTTATCTTTTATCGTTATTCAAAATCAGGGTGCAAAGAAAAGAAAAATAAACCTATTAACCAACTAAATTATTGCAGATTTTTTAAAATTTCTTTTCGTAACATTTCCAAGCTCTTAATCACTGCCCTATCTATCACTTTTTCACGGGGTTGACCAAAATTAAACTCCTCGACAAATATATTATTTGGCGTCGCCAAAGCAATAAAAACAGCTCCAACCTCAGCATTTGAATCCCCTTTCGTCGGACCGGCATTTCCGGTTGTTGCAATTGCGTAATCCGTTTTCATTATGCTTTTTACGTTTATTGCCATTTGTTTTGCCACTTCGGCACTTACCACAGAATGTTTTTTTATCAAATCTTCCGAAATTCCCAAAACTGAAATTTTAGTTTCGGTTGAATAAGAAACTACACTTCCTTTGAAATAATTGGAAGCTCCAGAAACCGATGTCAACAACTGTGCAATCGTTCCACCTGTACAACTTTCGGCGGTTGAAACGGTTTTATTTTGCTGTTTCAAAAGAGTACCAACAACCGTTTCTAGCGTTTCACCATCATCAAAACCAACAATAATATCGCCTATAATTTTCGTTAAGGAAACCACATTTTCCTCGATTGATTTTTCCAACAATTCCTTGTCGGTTCCTCTTGCTGAAAGTCGCAAACGCACACTTCCGGGATTGGGCAAATAAGCTAATTTGATAAATTTAGGTAAATTATCTTCCCAATTTTCGATACGTTCCGCGACCATGCTTTCGCCTTGGCCGTAAGTAAGTATTGTTTTGTGAAGAATATAAGGGCGTTTGTATTCTCGAACGACTTTTGGAATGATTTCGTTTTCGACCAAATATTTCATTTCGAAAGGCACTCCCGGAAGCGAAATAAAAACAGTATTTTCTTTCTTCATCCACATTCCCGGCGCAGTACCCACTTGATTATGAAGTACGGTGCATTTTGACGGAACGAGCGCTTGATCTTTGTTGATTTGCGTAATGGTGCGCTTATAAAAACCTTCGATTAGTTGCGTTACGTGTTTAAGAACAGCTTCGTCGACAATTAATTCATCTCCAAAATAATCACAGAAGGTTTTCTTAGTAACATCGTCTTTTGTAGGACCAAGGCCTCCTGTGATAATCACTAAATCGACTTTGTTTTGCAGTTTGTTAAAAGTATCTAGAATATGTTGTTTGTCATCACTTATGGAAATCATTTCGTGAACTTCGACACCTATTCTGTCTAATGATTTTGCAATAAAAGCGGAGTTTGTATCAACAATTTGTCCTATTAGAATTTCGTCACCAATAGTTATTATGGTTGCTTTCATTTGGTGCTGGGTGTTAGGTATTGGGTATTTAGGTGTATTCTAACTACGACCACAATCTGCATTCTGCATTCTGCAATCTGAACTAGCCCTGATGGAAGTGGAAAGCTTTTTTGCGGAAAATTACTATTTTTTCTAAATAAAAAAGAGCGACCAACGGAAGCTCCTTTTTTATTTATTTTAGAAAAAAAGTAATTTTCAAAAAAACTTGAAACATACAGCAGGAATAGCTTCTTACAAATCGAAATCTTTCTTCAATTCTTTGACAGCTTCGCTTACTTGATTCTTAACGCTCTTGAATGTTTCTTTTATTTCTTTCTTCTCTCCTTCGGCTTTTGTCCAAGCTTCGATTTGAAGAATTTCTTCGAAAGCTACTTTTAAACCAAGCAAATCGAGTGTTGGCTTAACTTTATGCGCATAAGCATAAGCATGTTTATGATCTTTCTTTTTGATTCCTTCCTTGATTTGAGACAAATCTTCGGGAACTTCTGTGACAAATAACGTGACGATTTGCATAACAAATTCTGGGTCGTTATCTGAAAGTGCGTACACTTTTGCTAAGTTGTAATGTAAAGCCATTAAAGTTATTTTATTTGTATTCTAAATAGTTTATTTCCTTCTAAAAATCCTTCTAAAACATCATCCGGTTTCACGGCTGCAACGCCTTCTGGGGTTCCGGTAAAAATAATATCGCCAATTTTAAGCGTGAAATATTGGGAAACGAAAGAAATAAGTTCGTCTATTTTCCACAGCATGTGACTTGTATTTCCTTTTTGAACAGTTTTATTATTATTTGTTAATTCAAATGTAATATTTTCCATTGAAATAAATTGGCTTTTTGGCAAAAATTCTCCAATTACCGCCGAACCATCAAACGATTTCGCCTTTTCCCAAGGTAAGCCTTTCGCTTTCAATTGATCTTGAACATCGCGCGCCGTAAAATCTATTCCAACGCTTATTTCGTCATAATATTTATGGGCAAACTTGGCGTCGATATATTTTCCGACTTTGTTTATGCGCACAATAACTTCAATTTCGTGATGAATTTGGTTCGAAAATTCAGGAATTACAAAAGGATGTTGCTTTAATAAAACTGCCGAATCGGGTTTCATAAAAATAACAGGTTCTGTAGGTCGCTCGTTTTGCAATTCTTGTATGTGATTGACATAATTTCTACCTATACAGATGATTTTCATTTTCTTGGGTATTGGGTGTTGGGTGTTAGGTTTTAGGTGTTGGGTTTTGGGTGTTGGAAACATCTTGCTACCAAAACCTAACACCTAATACCTATTTTGTATTTAATTTTCTCAATTTAATCGCCGTTAAAACTTTCTTGGTATATAACGGGAAATCAGCGTTTTGAATCCAACTGAAATAACCCGGTTCTGTTTCGAGAACTTTATCCACTTTTACACCTTTGTGTTTTCCAAAGGTAAAAATCTCAGCTCCATCTTCATCAAAAGCAATCATTCCTGCAAAATCGGCGATTTTTTTACGGGTTGTAAATTCGGAAAGCGATTTCATGTCATTTTCTAAATCAGGGTAACGGTCTAATTGCGCTTTCATTATTTCATATGTCGCCATGGTATCTGCTTCGGCAGAATGTGCGTTTTCGAGACTTTGGGCACAATAAAATTTTAATGCTGCACTCAAAGTTCTTTCTTCTTTTTTGTGAAAGATGGTTTGAACATCAACCGAAACTCGGTTTTTCATATCGAAATCGACTCCAGCACGAAGCAATTCTTCGGCCAATAACGGAATATCAAAACGATCCGAATTATATCCAGCCAAATCCGAATCCTTAATCATATTATAAACCTGACCAGCCAATTCTTTGAATGTTGGTTCATTCGCAACTTTTTCATCACTGATTTTATGAATTGCGGTAGATTGTGGTGGAATTGGAATTGTTGG
>CANBWX010000025.1 GCA_947373225.1 Flavobacteriaceae bacterium
TTTAATTAAGCTATTTTAGGACCCAATTCCACAAAGTAATAAACAGATCTAAGTTCAAAATAAAATCATTCACTAATAATCATTTCAAATCTCCAACAATCAACTTTGCGGTTTTTTCGCTGGCGCCAATGCCTCCCAATTTTTCTTCCAAAACATCATATTGATGCAAAAGAGTTGCACGATAATTGGGTTCTAGAATCTTCTTCAATTCTTCGCTAATACGTTTTGTGGTGTAATCGTCTTGTATTAATTCGGTAACCACTTCTTCGTCCATTATCAAGTTGACTAGCGAAATATATTTTAGCGTGATGATGCGTTTTGCAATTTGGTACGAAGCCCAACTTCCTTTATAACAAACCACCTCAGGGACTTTAAAAAGAGCTGTTTCAAGCGTCGCCGTTCCCGAAGTCACTAAAGCCGCCTTCGCATTTCGTAATAAATCATAGGTTTTATTTGAAATAAATTTGATGTTTTCATGGGTTATAAAATCTTCATAAAAAGAAAATTCCTGACTTGGCGCGCCAGCAATCACAAATTGATAGTCCGGAAAATCATTGACAACGCTCAACATTACCGAAAGCATTTTGGTAATTTCCTGTTTTCGGCTACCGGGTAAAATGGCAATTATAGGTTTTTCGTTTAATTGGTTTTCTTTTCTAAAAATGGAAGCGTCAATTAACGGTTGGTTATGAATCGCGTCAATCAAAGGATGACCCACAAATTCAACCGGAAAATGATGCTTCTTTTCATAGAAATCCTTTTCGAAAGGTAGAATCACATACATTTTGTCGACATTGGATTTTATTTCAGCAATTCGGCTTTCTTTCCAAGCCCAAATTTGTGGCGAAATATAATAATGAGTTTTAATACCTTGTTCTTTTGCCCATTTTGCAATTCGCAAATTGAAACCTGGATAATCTATAAAAACAATCACGTCAGGTTGAAAATCGGCAATGTCTTTTTTACAAATTTTGATATTGCCTAGAATCGTTTTCAGATTATAAAGCACTTCGACGAAACCCATAAAAGCTAAATCGCGGTAATGTTTTACCAAAGTTCCGCCACTATTTTGCATCAAATCACCACCCCAAAACCGAATATCGGCACTTGGATCTTCTTTATATAAAGCTTTCATCAAATTCGCTCCGTGCAAATCTCCCGAAGCTTCACCTGCTATAATGTAGTATTTCATTTTTGAAGTTTAATCAAATTTAGTTTTTTAGCCACGAATTACACAAATTTCCACAAATTAAATTTAAGACTATAAAATTAATATCAGTATTCATTACAACTACCAAAAGAAAAACTTGCCACAGATTTCACAGATTCACACAGATTTTAGAAAAACACTAAAATTTTAAAAAAAATCTGTGTGAATCTGTGGTAAAAAAAATCATAGTAGAAGTTATACCTATTCATAAATTTATGCAAAAAAAGTAAGGATGGCAATACTAATTACAGCCAAAACCACACCGCGAGCCATGATTTCTTTATTCAATTTTAATAAAATGGCAAAAGCAATTAAATCAAGAATAGAACCTAATGTCATTATTTTTCCAAGCTTGCCTTCTGATTTCATGATTTGAATTCCTGAAATAAAACTAAAGTTAGTAAAAAGAGTAATGAATAAATAACTCCCAAGAACGGAGGCTAGAATTCCAATTACAAAACCAATTAAAATGTCTTTTTTAGTCATTCCATTTCCAAGTGTTAAGTTGCTGAATAGCGTGGTGTGCGGTCAAGTCAAATTGCACCGGAACCACCGAAATATAGCCATTGGCAAGAGCCCATTCATCTGTATCTTCGCCTTTATCTTGGTTTACAAATTCTCCGGTTAGCCAATAATAATCGCGCCCTTGAGGCGTTTTTCGCTTGTCAAATTTTTCCATCCAAAGTGCTTTCGCTTGACGGCAAATTTTAATTCCCTGAATTTCATTCTCTTTCAACTTTGGGAAATTCACGTTCAAAACTACACTTTCTGGAAGTCCATTTTCTAAAACTTCTAAAGTGATTGTCTTGATAAATGATTTTATTTGGTCAAAATCAGCATTCCAATCATAATCGGACAAGGAGAAACCGATGGCAGGAATGCCTTCGATGCCCGCTTCAACTGCGGCACTCATCGTTCCTGAATAAATCACATTGATAGAGGAATTGGAACCGTGATTAACGCCCGAAACACATAAATCAGGTTTTCGTTTCAGGATTTCGTTTACGGCCAGTTTTACACAATCTACAGGAGTTCCAGAGCAACTATATTCTAGAATGGCATCGTTTTCCTTCGATATTTTATTGATATACAAAGTATCATTTATGGTTATAGAATGACCCGTTGCGCTTTGAGCACTGTCAGGAGCCACAACCACAACTGTTCCTATTTCTGCCATAACGGCAATCAAAGTCCTGATTCCAGGAGCCGAAATTCCATCATCGTTGGTTACCAGGATTAAAGGTTTGGCTTTTTTCATAGGGATATTTTCAAATTTACTTTTAAATAGAATTAGGTAAAACAAAACGGTTTTCGCAAACAAAGAAACAAAATTAATCTAGTTCGAAGATTAATCCCGAAACAAAAAAAACAATTTTATATCTTTAACAAAAATTTATGCGGGCCTTATATTTGTTGGCATGGTTTTTACCGTAATTTAGATTTTAAAATATTTATGAATACTATTATTAACTTTATGAAAAGGAATTACAAAATACTCATTGCCGTCTTATTGCTTTCGGTGACATTATTTGCGTTTAAAATGAACTCGACTAAAAGCTCCGATCCAGAAAAGGATAAATTGCTTTTGGAGTTATTAACGTTTGTAATCCAAAAAGGGCATTACAATCCAGCCGCAATTGATGATAAATTTTCGAAAGGGGTTTACAAAGATTATATTAAGGCTTTGGATCCATCCAAAAGATTTTTCTTGCAATCGGATATTGATGAGTTTTCGAAATATGAAACACTAATTGATGATGAAATTTTGAATAAAGATTTGACCTTTTTTGAACTTACTTACAACCGTTTGATCGAAAGAATGGGTGAAGGCAAAAAATTCTACAAAGAAATTTTAGCAACTCCTTTTGATTACACTGTAGACGAGAGTTTTAATACGGATTATGAGAAAGCGCCTTATGTAAAAAACATGCAGGAGTTGAGAGAAAGATGGCGTAAACAAATAAAATTGTCTACACTTTCGTCATTGACTGATAGATTAGAAATGCAGGAGAAAAAAGAAAAAGGAATTGTTGATAAAGATACTGTCACTAAGGCAAAAGTAGGCGATAAAATTAATGACGGTTTACATAATTTGGATCAATCCAAAAGTGATAAATCATCGGTTAATGATAAACCAAAAACTTTTGCAGAACTAGAAAAAATCACCCGTGAAAGTTCTTTAAAATCATTAGACGAGTATTTTGGTTTTATGAGCGATTTAAGTCGTGATGAATGGTTTTCGGTTTATTTGAATTCTATCACAGAACGTTTTGATCCGCATACCAGTTATTTAGCACCAGAAGAAAAAGAGCGTTTTGATGTGAGTATTAGCGGAAAATTCGAAGGTATTGGAGCGCGTCTTCAAAAGAAAAATGATTTTACCGAAATCACCGAACTTATTTCTGGAGGTCCAGCTTGGAGAGGTAAACAATTGGAGTCTGGCGATGTAATTATGAAAGTTGCTCAAGGAGCTGCTGAACCAGTTGATATTGTTGGAATGCGTCTTGACGATGTTGTCAAAAAAATAAAAGGACCAAAAGGTTCTGAAGTTCGCCTTACGGTAAAAAAAGTAGATGGATCGATTAAAACAATTTCTATAATAAGAGACATTGTCGAAATTGAAGAAACTTACGCAAAATCGAGTATTGTTGAAAGAAATGGTTTGAAATATGGAGTGATATATTTACCAAAATTCTATATTGATTTCGAAAATAAAGACGGTAGAGATGCCGGAAAAGATATTGCAATCGAAGTGGAAGCTTTGAAAAAAGCAGGTGTAAATGGTATTGCGCTTGACGTTCGGGATGATGGTGGAGGATCATTATCTACGGTTGTTGATATTGCGGGATTATTTATAGAACAAGGACCAATTGTACAAATAAAATCTGCTGGAAGAAAAAAAGAAGTACTTTTTGACAGAGATAAAAAAATTGAGTGGGATGGACCATTAGTAATTATGGTCAATAGCTTTTCAGCATCTGCATCGGAGATTTTGGCAGCAGCCATTCAAGATTATAAACGTGGAATTATCATTGGTAGCAAACAAACTTATGGTAAAGGAACCGTTCAAAACGTGATCGATTTGAATCAATTTGTAAGAAGCAGTAACACGGGAGATTTAGGAGCTTTGAAAACAACAACCCAAAAATTTTATAGAATTAATGGTGGTTCAACACAGTTAGAAGGAGTAAGTAGTGATATTGTTATGCCAGATCGATATGCTTATTTGAAAATGGGAGAACGTGACGGAGACAACGCTATGCCATGGGATAAAATTGATCCAGCGGCTTATACTGTTTGGGATCATACCGCAAATTTTGATAAGGCTATTGCAAACAGCAAGAAAAGAATTGCTCAAAGTTCTCAATTCAAATTAATTGAAGAAAATGCAAAATGGATTGATGCAAGAAGTAAAGATAATGGGTACAGCTTGAAGTTTGAAGAATTTAAAAAGAATCAGAAAGCAATTGAAACCGCTGGTAAAAAATACAAATCTATTGCAGATTATGATTATCATTTGAAATTCACCTCTTTACCTGTTGAAGCTGAAGCTATGAAAAAAGATGCTTCACTTAAAGAAAAAAGAGAAAGATGGCACGAAAGTTTGTCTAAAGATATTTATGTTGAAGAGGCATTAAATGTTTTGGATGATTTACAAGAGAATGTTGTCGCCAAAAAAAATATTCAGGTTAGTGCCAAAAAAGAGAAATTAGTTAAATCATAAAATGCTTTTTAATATAAACTAGAGATGCGCTTCGGAAATTTAAAGTTAATTTCTGGAGCGTTTTTGTTTTATAGCTTTTGTAACTAATAAATTTATGTCAAAATGAAAACTATCCAAAAACTATCAATTTACTTTTTATTGAGTATAACTCTTTTGGTTTCCTGCAAAAAGAATTCAGAAAATGGTTTTGCAACGCAATCAAGTTATCAAAATAACAAAACAAATCAAGATGAATCCTTTGATTTCTTGCCAACATCTACTACAAATCAAATTGTAAAACATGATTATTACACATTGTCTTATAGTGAAAATCAGGAACAAGCGGAATGGGTTGCTTATGATTTGAAAAAAAGTTATGTAGTGAATAATCATTTCAAGAGACCTTTTTTTGTTCAGGATCCACTAGTAAAGACAGGTTCTGCCGATTGGCGTAATTATAAAAATTCAGGTTATGACAAAGGCCATCTTTGTGCCGCAGCCGATATGGAATTTAACGCTAATGCTTATAAGGATACTTTTTTCACTTCGAATATTTCACCTCAAGTTCATGATTTTAATGATGGTGTTTGGAATAGATTAGAAGAGAAAGTTCGTTATTGGGCAGAAAAATATGATGGGGTTTATGTGGTTACAGGAGGGGTTTTAAAAGGTTCACTTGTAACAATTGGACGAGAAAATGTTTCGGTGCCAAAGTATTTCTACAAAGTGCTATTGAATAAGTCGAATGGGAACTATAAAATGATTGCTTTTTTAGTTCCAAACGCAGCAAGTGATAAACCATTGTATGATTTTGTAGTCCCAGTAGACAGTATCGAAAAACTTACTGGAATTGATTTCTTTCCACAATTAGATGACGCAACCGAAGATCGTTTAGAAAAAAGCAGCGATTATAAAGATTGGAGTTTTAATTAACTACCACTCATTTACTTTATTGGCATCCATTTTAATAAAAATAAACAACAATATCGTGAATCCCCAAAGACCGGAACCTCCATACGAAAAGAAGGGAAGTGGTACACCCACGGTTGGAAAAATTCCCAATACCATTGATATATTTACAAAAAAGTGAATGAATAAAATTCCAGCAACACAATAGCCATAAACTCGACTGAATTTAGTTTTTTGTCTTTCGGCGAGGTAAATTATTCTAAGAAATAAACCCACAAAAAGGCCTATTACAACTAGTGTACCTAAAAATCCCCATTCTTCACCTACGGTAGTAAAAATATAATCAGTATGTTGTTCAGGAACAAAACCTCCTTTGGTTTGGGTTCCTTCTAGGAACCCTTTTCCAAACCATCCACCAGATCCTATGGCTATTTTAGCTTGATTAGTATTATACCCAATGCCTTTCACATCTAATGATTTTCCTAACAAAATATTAAAACGATCTCGATGATGTTGTTTAAATACATGTTCGAAAATATAATTTACAGACAAAACAAATCCAGAAATGAGTGCAAAAAGTATTCCGCTTAAAACGATATTTCTTTCGGATAATCTTGATTTGAAATGAATAAAAAGAATTACTAAAAACGCTATGAGAATTACATATTGAGTTTGCAAAACGAGAGTTAATACGAATAAAAGAATGGCTGTAAATCCAGTCAACACATACCATGAAGGCAATCCCTCACGATATAAGACTATTATAAATATGCTATAAATAAGTGCGCTTCCTGGATCAGGTTGTGGTAATATTAGCATTACAGGTAAAAAAACAATAGCCAAAGCTTGAATTTGTCTATTGACATCCTTCAAATTTATTTGAGTGTCACTTAAATATTTGGCTAATGCCAATGATGTTGCGGCTTTTGCAAATTCTGAAGGTTGAAGTGTAAATCCTCCAAAACTATACCAACAGCGTTGACCGGCAATAACTTTACCAAATGCAAATAATCCTAATAATGATAATAAGGAAATTCCAAAAATTATACTTGCATATTTTTCGTAAAATTTTCCGTCAATAGAAAGGATAATGAAAATTAATGGAATTGCTAATACTATAAAGACAAGCTGTTTTTGGTAAGTGTCTTCCAAGGATGATAACGAAGAAGAATATATATTTAACCATCCCATTATTACTAATGCAATATAGATGATGATACAAATCCAGTCGAGATTGTTCGTTATACTTTGATTTTTCATTTGAAATAAATCGCTTGTTATTTTTGTTTGGTTGAATCTACTTTTATTGTTTGAACTGGAATTGTGTTTTTTGAAATAGAATCTATTATAGCTTTTCTTTCTATTTTACTAGCTGCTGAGCTACCACCTAATTTTGCATACTGACTTTGTAAACTTTTCGCAAGGATTCGTGTTTCCAAATCGGTTCTTGTAATTTTTTTTCTAAGATATTTTTCTATCATCAAACTGGCAATTGGCCCAGCAATTGCCGCTCCAAATCCTCCGTTTTCTACTAATATGGCTATGGCAATTTTTGGATTATCTTTTGGTGCAAAAGCAACAAAAATAGAGTGATCTTCAAGTTTTGTTCTTACACCATTAATTTTTGCATAATTTTCGGCAGTTCCGGTTTTACCACAAATATCTATCCCTTGAACTCGTAACGCACTTGCTGTTCCTAAATTGTAAACATCAAATAAACCATCAATCATAGGTTTAAAATACTTTTTGTCTACTGTGGTAATATGTTTTGTTGTAAAGCGGGTATCAATTTTTTCGCCTTTAATTTTCTTGATGATATGAGGCGTGTAATAATATCCTTCATTAGCAACTGCCGACATCATATTTGCAAGTTGAATAGGTGTTGCTAAAACTTCACCTTGCCCAATTCCGTTTGAAACGATAGTAGTACCTCTCCATCCACCATTAGGATACATCTTTTTGTAAGTCTTTGAATCTGGAATTTTTCCTTTTTTCCCTGTTGGTAAATCATATCCCATAAATTGTCCTAATCCAAAACTTTTCACATGCTTACTCCAAATATCAACAGATTCTGATGGATTTACATATTTATTTATAGTTCTCATATAAATGTTTTCAAAATAGGTATTACAGGATTCATAAATACCATTATGTAAATGCATCATACCACCATGACAATGGCATTTTATAAATCGTCCTTTTAAATAATAGCCATGATTACAGGCAAAAGCAGTTTGTTCATCTATTGCTTCTTCTTGAAGAGCAGCAAGACCAACCATAATTTTAAATGGAGAGCCAGGAGGATATTCAGCTAGTAATCCTCTATCATAAAGCGGCTTAGCAATAGAATCTCTATATAAAAGAGTGTAATTTTTAGATCTTTGGCGACCCACTAATATTGAAGGATCGTATGATGGGGCAGTTACAAGAGCCAAAATCTCACCAGTTTTAGGTTCTATAGCAACGATTCCACCTCTTTTATTAATCATTAATTCTTCGCCATATTTTTGAAGTTCCGCATCAATTGTCAAATTGATATCTTCACCTTGAACGGCAATTGTATCATATCTTCCTTCATTATAAGAACCAATTTCACGATTGTATTTGTCTTTCTGAAAATATTTTACGCCTTTTACACCTCGTAATATTTCTTCATAACTTTCCTCAACTCCTTGTTTTCCTATTAAATCACCATTATTGTAATAAGGGTTTTTTTCAACAACTTTTTCGTTTGCTTGTGTTATAAAACCAAAAACATTTGCCCCATAATTTACTTGATAATCACGTAGAGAACGTTTTTGAAAATAAAAGCCTTCAAATTTTCGAATTTTTTCCTGAAAAGCTGCAAAATCACTTTTGTTCAATTGAGATAAAAATACCGATGGCAATCTCGGGCTATATACTTTGGCTTTTGCCATTATTTTATTAAAATCTTCTTTTGTAATATTTAATAATTGGCAAAATTGCAAAGTGTCTAATCTTTTTACATCCTTTGGGATTACCATAATATCATATGAAGGCTGATTGGCAACTAGTAGCTTTCCATTTCTATCGTAGATATAACCTCTTTCGGGATAATCATATTTTATTTTTATGGCATTATTGTCCGACTTTAATTTGTAAGTATCATCAATAATTTGCAAATAGAATATCCGTATTACTAGCAATAATGCCGCAATAATTATAAGTGAAGGAAGCAACACTTTTCTCATCGTCTATTTGGCTTTATAAGATATATTATAATAACGCTGATGGTAATTGTAAATATGGAGCTTAATAATGTTCGAATTAAAACATCTAAGAAAAAGCTTATTTGAAATGCTTCAAACAAGAATAAAATAAAATGATGAATTAGAACCGAAAACAGTATAAATGAGAACCTTTCTGGTGTTAATACATCAATCAATTTTACAGTTTGGTACTCATAGCTTAAACCAAAAGAAAATCGAAATAAATAGGGTCTATAATAAGCCAAAACCACACAAGCCATCGTATGAATTCCACCAGAGTTGCTAAATAAATCCATTATAAATCCAAGAAGAAAACTGGCTAAAAGTAGGCCAGATTTATTGCTGTTTACTGGGTATAAAATGATGAATAGAATATATGGAAATGGACTTATATAGCCCAAAAAATTCATGTTGTTAAAAATGATAATTTGAACCGTCAATAGCAGTATAAACCGAAAAACATTGGTGAATAAGGTACTATTCATTTTTTCCTGCTTTTTCTAAATTAGTAATTTCATCTCGGTCTTTGCTTTTAATAATATATACGTGACCTAAATTTGTCATATCATTAAAAAGTTTGATATCCAATGTGTAATAATGGTTTTCTTTTTGTTTATACATCTTATATACTGTCCCAATATTTACGTTTTCAGGAAATATAACCGATTGTCCGCCAGTAACGATGGTGTCTCCTTTTTTTATTGATGCTAATCTAGGAACATCTGTCAATTGTACAAAACCAGTGCTTTTTCCGTCCCAATTCAAAGAACCAAAATGATTTGATTTTTTTAGTTTTGCGTTTATTTGAGATTTAATATTCAAAATACTCACCACAGTTGAATAGTTTGCCGAGGTGTTATCAACTATTCCCACAATTCCCAAACTATTGATTACTCCCATGTCCGACTTCACGCCTTGAAGGCTTCCGGAATTTAATGTCAAATAATTTTCGTGAGCATCATAAGAATTATGAATCACTTTCGAAACTATAATATTTTCAGGTTTTACTCCTTTTAGGTTTTCTAATTTCGGAATTGTAGTAGTGTCTTTTATATTAAATAGTAAGCTTCTTAGCTTTGCGTTTTCTTGAGCAAGTGCATCATTTTCAGTTTTCAAATTTAAATACTCACTTGCATTATTTATTCTTTCATAAACTCCACCACTCAAAAAATTAGCCGAACTTATTATTCTGCTTTTGTGGTAGGAATGAGATTGAATAGTTAGGGTTAACGAAATACCCAAAAGCAGCAAAAACAGTAATCTATTACTGTTTTTATATATAAAGTTAAATATTTGCTGCATTTTTTACCTGTATAATATATGTTGTAAAATTTTTAAACTGTAAGTCGTAAGCTAGACAAAGTCTTATTTAATCAAAACACTTTTAAATTTCGCTAAATTTTTAAGCGCCATTCCTGTTCCTCTTACAACGGCTCTTAAAGGATCTTCGGCAATGTAAACAGGTAAATCTGTTTTTTGCGAAATTCTTTTATCAAGACCTCTCAACATTGATCCTCCACCGGCAAGGTAAATACCTGTATTGTATATATCCGCTGCTAATTCTGGAGGTGTTTGTGATAAGGTTTCCATTACAGCATCTTCAATTCGTTGAATCGATTTGTCTAATGCTTTTGCAATTTCTCTATAAGAAACCGCAACTTGTTTTGGTTTTCCGGTAAGTAAATCTCTACCTTGAACTGACATATCTTCAGGAGGAGTTTCTAAATCTTCGATAGCAGCTCCCACTTGAATTTTTATTTTTTCTGCAGTACTTTCTCCAACAAAAAGGTTGTGTTGGGTACGCATATAATATACGATGTCATTTGTAAAAACATCACCAGCAATTTTTACCGATTTGTCGCATACAATTCCACCTAAAGCGATTACAGCAATTTCGGTTGTTCCACCACCAATATCAACAATCATATTTCCTTTTGGTTGCATAATGTCAATACCAATACCTATAGCCGCAGCCATTGGTTCGTGTATCAAATAAACTTCTTTTCCGTTAACTCTTTCGCAAGATTCCTTAACGGCTCTCATTTCTACTTCTGTAATTCCAGAAGGAATACAAACCACCATACGAAGTGCTGGAGTAAACATTCTTTTTTTCAATGCAGGAATGCTTTTTATAAGCATGCTTATCATTTTTTCGGAAGCATCAAAATCAGCAATTACACCGTCTTTCAAAGGTCTAATTGTTTTAATATTTTCGTGGGTTTTCCCTTGCATCATGCTGGCTTCTTTACCAACGGCAATTATTTTCCCTGAGACTCTATCACGAGCAACTATTGATGGACTGTCAATTACGACTTTATCATTGTGTATGATTAAAGTGTTTGCGGTACCAAGGTCTATCGCGATATCCTCGGTCATGAAATCAAAAAATCCCATAAATTTTTAAGGGTTAAAAGTTATAAATTTGTAACGTACAAAGCTAAACAAATTAATGTTTGAAATGACGTGTTCCTGTAAATACCATTGCAAGTTTATTTTCGTTGCAATAATCAATACTTAATTGGTCTTTTATGGATCCTCCTGGTTGAATTACTGCTGTAATTCCAGCATTTTTTGCAATTTCAACACAATCCGGAAACGGGAAAAAAGCATCACTTGCCATTGAAGCACCCTCTAAACTAAATCCGAAAACTCTTGCTTTTTCAATTGCTTGTAAAAGTGCATCAACTCTTGAGGTTTGTCCTGTTCCTGACGAAATTAAAGTTCCGTTTTTTGCAAATACAATCGTATTCGATTTGGTATTCTTGCATACTTTAGACGCAAAGATTAAATCATTTATTTCTTGTTCTGTAGGAGCTGTTACTGTAACGGTTTTTAAGTCAGTTTTAGTATCAGTGATATTATTTCTTTCTTGAACCAAAACTCCATTTAAACAAGTTCGAACTTGTTTTTGCGGTAAAGCAACTTCATTTTGAACTAAAATTATTCTGTTTTTCTTTTCTTGTAAAATGGCAATTGCTGCGTCGTCATAAGATGGAGCGATTACTACTTCGCAAAATAATTTGTTTATTTCGATTGCAGTTGCTACATCAATTTTTGTATTTGCTATTAAAACGCCACCAAAAGCGGAAGTTGGATCGCAAGCCAAAGCTACATTATAAGCTTCGCTAATTGTTTCTCTTGTTGCTAATCCGCAAGCGTTGTTATGTTTTAAAATAGCAAATGTTGGTCCGTCATTTTTGAATTCGTTAATCAAATTAACCGCAGCATCTACATCCAATAAATTATTGTATGACAATTCTTTTCCGTGAAGTTTTTTGAACATGGCGTCAAAATCACCAAAGAAAAAACCTTTTTGATGTGGGTTTTCGCCATATCTTAAAATTTGTCCATTTTCAATACTAGTTTTGAAAATAGTTTCATCTGTATTGAAATAGTTGAAAATTGCTGCATCATAATGAGAAGAAACATGAAATGCTTTGGTAGCAAATAATTTTCTGTTTTCTAATGTTGTTGCTCCGTTTTGCTCTGTAATCAAATCTAAAAGTAAACTGTATTCAGCAACCGATGGAATGATTACAGTATCGTTGAAATTTTTTGCAGCAGCACGAATTAACGAAATACCACCAATGTCAATTTTTTCGATGATATCTTCTTCACTAGCTCCAGAAGCAACGGTTTTTTCGAAAGGATATAAGTCAACAATTACCAAATCAATTTGCGGAATGTCATATTCCAACATTTGTTTTACATCGGTTTCATTGTCTTGACGATTTAAGATTCCACCAAAAACTTTCGGATGCAAAGTTTTAACTCTTCCACCAAGAATAGACGGATAAGAAGTTACATCTTCAACAGGAATAACCGGAATACCTAGGTTTTTAATAAATTCTTCGGTACCGCCAGTAGAGTAAAAAGTGACGTTTTGCTCGTGTAATTTCTGAATAATTGGTGCTAAACCTTCTTTTGAAAAGACTGAAATCAATGCTGATTTGATTGTTTTTGTTGTGCTCATTATATAGTTGTGAATTTTACCGTGCAAAAGTAGTTTTTTTGACGTTAAAATTCAAATGTATTTTTGTAACAATATTTTAAAATAGGCTACCAATGAAGTAATGATTTTTCATTAGGTTTTTCATTAAAATTTTTGGAATTTTACAATAACACAAAACAAGGGTTTATGCTAGTTTATTTTCGATTATTATCTGAGAGTTTCGGTTTTGCGATGAATGCTTTGCGAAACAATAAATTGCGAACACTTTTGTCGTTACTTGGTGTTACCATTGGTATTTTTTCGATAATTGCAGTTCTTGCCGCTGTTGATTCATTGGATAGAAAGATTAAAAAAGATCTAAGTTCTTTAGATAAAAACACCATTTATTTAATGAAAATGTCATTTGGACCCTCTCAAATTCCGCAATGGAAAAGAGAACAGTTTCCTAATGTGAAATATGATGAATACATTTATTTGAAAGGGGCGATGGATAATACGGATCAAATGGGCTATCAGATTTTCACCAAAAGAGAAGTTATTAAATATGAATCGAAAACGGTTAGTGATGTAAATATTGTTCCTGTTTCGCATGAATTTATAGATATTCAAGGACTGGAATTTGAAAAAGGAAGATTTTACAACGAATCCGAAGCCAATTCTGCTGCTACTGTTATTGTAATAGGAGACGAAATTGCAAAATCGTTATTCGACGATGAAGAGCCAATTGGCAAAAAAGTGCGTTTATATGGCCAACGATTTACTGTTATTGGGGTTTTGAAAAAACAAGGATCTGGAGCATTTGGGAATAGCAATGATACTTCGGCTTTTGTTCCTGTTAATTTTGTTAGGCAATTATATGGCGATAACAATAAGGCATTAACGAATGTTATTATACTTAAACCACAAAAAGGAATTGATATGGAAGCCTATAAAGCTGAAATAACTCAAAAATTACGAAATTTACGTGGGCTAAAATCAGGTGAAATAGATAATTTCTTTATTAATGTCCTTTCGGGATTTACGGATTTAATTGACGGAATAATTGGAAAAATGAATGTTGTAGGCTGGATAATTAGTGGGTTTTCCTTGCTTGTGGGAGGTTTTGGGATTGCGAATATTATGTTTGTATCCGTGAAGGAAAGAACAAATTTAATTGGAATCCAGAAATCTCTTGGTGCCAAAAACAGATTTATATTATTTCAATTCTTGTTTGAAGCTATTATTCTCTCTGTAATTGGAGGGATTATCGGGTTGTTTTTGGTTTGGATTATCGCAATGATTTTGACCAAAGTCTTAGATTTTGAATTCGTTCTAGGATTTGGAAATATTGTTTTAGGAACAGGTTTAGCCGCAATAATCGGATTGATTTCAGGAATTCTTCCTGCAATTACAGCATCTAAATTAGATCCTGTAGAAGCAATTAGAACGGGAATGTAAGAAAGTGTTCAGTGTTCAGTTTACAGAGTATTCGGTTACAGCATTTCTTTTTATAACATCGCTGATTCTTACTATTTGTCACGCTGGAAGCGTCTCAGAGTGTTAGAGCAATTTGATTTAGACGCTTCTTGTAAAAAAATAAAATTAGAATGGAACAAATAATCACTTTGTCAATAATAATGATTGCCATTGGTGCTTTTATTTATATTTCTAAATATAAAAATAAGGGAAAACCAAAAATTGGAATTAAAAGAGACAAGTTGTCTGATTATTTTAAAGATTATGTTGATTTGAAGTCATATTGGACTTCTATAGCATTTATTGTTGTTGGTGTTACAATTTTAATCGCAATATTGATAATAGAATTAGTGTTTAGTTAATATCAGCGCAATTGTAAACAATAAAACCCTAGATGTACAGTTTTCAATAGGAAATCATTGAAACCTGAGAGCATATATTTTGACCAAAAAAAATCCCGATTATCTCGGGATTTCTTAATTTATCTAATATTGATATTTTGTATCAAATCAATATACAAATTGATCTTGTCTTTCAATTCTTTTCGAGGAGTAATAAAATCCAGAAAACCATGTTCTAGAACAAATTCGGCAGTTTGAAAACCTTCCGGTAAATCTTTTCCTGTTGTATCTTTTACAACTCTTGGTCCGGCAAAACCTATTAAAGCGCCAGGTTCCGAAATGTTAATATCACCAAGCATGGCATAAGAAGCCGTTGTTCCGCCAGTTGTTGGGTCTGTACAAAGAGAAATATAAGGAATATTTGCATCGGCAAGTTGCGCCAGTTTTGCAGAAGTTTTTGCTAATTGCATCAACGAATAAGCGGCTTCCATCATTCTAGCTCCACCAGATTTTGAAATCATTACAAAAGGAATGTTGTTTTTAATGGAATAATCTATTCCACGAGCAATTTTTTCACCTACAACACCGCCTATAGAACCACCAATGAAGGCAAAATCCATACAACAAACTACTAAATCTTTTCCTTTTGATTTTCCAACTCCTGTTCGGATTGCATCATTCAATTTGGTCTTGCTAATAGTGTCTTTTAAACGATCCGAATATTTCTTGGTGTCAACAAAATGTAACGTATCCTTTGATGTCATTTTTGCATCTAATTCAACAAACTTATTATCGTCGAACAATATTTCGAAATATTCTTTGCTTCCAATTCTAACATGAAAACCATCTTCAGGGCTTACATATAAGTTTCGAGCTAATTCTTCGGCGTCAATTACTTTTCCAGTAGGCGATTTATACCAAAGTCCTTTTGGGACATCCATTTTGTCTTCGGTAGCCGTTGTAATTCCTTTTTCTGTTCTTTTAAACCAAGCCATATTAGTAGAATTATGAATTATGAATTATGAGTTATGAATTAGCTTGTAATTCATAACTCATAATTTGAAATTTATAGCGTATTCACGTTGTTCAAATCTGTGAATGCTTGTTCCAATCTTGCAATGAATGTAGCTTCACCTTCACGCAACCATTTTCTTGGATCGTAATATTTTTTGTTCGGAGCGTCAGAACCAGTTGGGTTACCAATTTGAGTTTTTAGGTAGTCAATATTGTCAACCATAAAGTCACGAATACCTTCTGTAAATGCAAATTGCAAGTCAGTATCAATGTTCATTTTTACAACTCCGTAGCTAATACCTTCTCTAATTTCTTCTAATGTAGAACCTGAACCACCGTGGAAAACGAAATCAACTGGGTTAGGTCCTGTTTTGAATTTTTCTTGAACGTAATCTTGAGAATTTTTCAAGATTTTTGGAGTTAGTTTTACGTTTCCTGGTTTGTAAACACCGTGAACGTTTCCAAAAGAAGCAGCGATTGTAAATCTTGGGCTTATTTTTAATAATTCTTCGTAAGCATAAGATACTTCAGAAGGTTGTGTGTATAATTTTGAGCTATCAACGTCTGAGTTGTCAACACCATCTTCTTCGCCACCTGTAATTCCAAGTTCGATTTCTAATGTCATTCCCATTTTGCTCATTCTAGCTAAATATCCTTTACAGATTTCGATGTTTTCTTCGATTGGCTCTTCAGATAAATCGATCATGTGAGAAGAGAACAATGGTTTTCCTGTTGCTGCGAAATGTTTTTCGGAAGCATCTAATAAACCATCAATCCAAGGTAATAATTTTTTTGCACAGTGGTCAGTATGTAAAATTACAGTTGCGCCATAAGCTTCTGCCAAAGTATGAATGTGTAATGCTCCAGCAATTCCACCAGCAATTGCTGCTTTTTCACCTGCATTTGAAAGTCCTTTTCCAGCATTAAACTGAGCTCCACCGTTCGAAAATTGAACGATAACTGGTGCGTTTAATTTTGCTGCAGTTTCAAGAACTCCATTAATAGTATTCGATCCAGTAACATTTACTGCAGGAAGTGCAAATCCTTTTTCTTTTGCATATCTGAAAATCTCTTGTACTTGATCTCCTGTAGCTACGCCTGGTTTAATATTATGTGCCATTGTAATTTTTTTTTAAATTGTTTTTTGTTGTTTTATAGTTTGCAAAAATAAGAATTATTTAGCATTAGAAAGGATAATTTATTCCAAAATTAAAAACGGAGTGACCAAAATTATAATCTTGAAACCATTGTTTCCCTATTTCACTGGCGGGATTGTAGGTTTTAAACCCAAAATCAAATCGAACTACAAAAAAACTTAAGTCATATCGTAAGCCAAATCCTGAACCTACAGCGATTTCGCTCAGATCGGAAATGCCTGAAAAAGTCGATTTTTTATCGGTTACGCCGTCAAAAACATTCCAAATATTCCCCGCATCTATAAATAAAGCTCCTTTTAAACTGTTTAATACTTTAAAACGATATTCGGCACTCATCGCAATTTTCATATTGGCCTCATTGAAATCATTTATGGTAGTACTGCTTCCAGGACCTAAACGGTAGGGTTGCCATGCTCTATTGTCATTAGATCCGCCAGAAAAATAACTTCTTGAAAAAGGAATGTAATTCGAATTTCCATAAGGAATGGCAATGCCAAAAAAGGCTCTAACGGCAAATACCTTTTCTTTGGATAAATCCCAATGTTTGATATAATCGAATTCTGCTTTTACGTATTCAGAATATTCTAAATTAAAAATTTTGTAATTGCCATTCTGGTCTTTTGGTAGGTTTGCAGCACCAGAAATTAAGGATAAAAGGGAACCTGCTGATTCTATTTTTGTTTTAAATTGGTAAAAATTATTATCCTGTAGATCTGTTTTCGTTGTTTTTGTATAAGTAAAATTTGTAGCAAAAATGAAATCATTTTCGGTTAATCGAACTCTTCGTTCTTCAATACTGTTAAGGGCAATATAATCTTTATTAGAAGGAGTCAATGCTGGGTTATTTCCCGATAAAGCGTCATTGGTAAATCCTGTAGTTCCTTTCCATATTATTAAATTTCTATCATTAATATTATTGAAATAAGAAGAATTTGAATTATATAATTTTCCTAATTTATTTAAAGCAGTATAGGACGAACTATAGATGTTGTAATAATTCTCAGGATTTAAATTCCGTACATATTGAATATTAAACAAATCAAAACGAGCTGAATTATTCTTTTTCGGTGTCCAATTATAAGATAATGCACCCGTTAAATTTTCTTTATCTAAACCAATATTTTTTTGAGTTGATAATCCTGTAGAAATAAGTGTTGAAGGAATCATACTTTTGGGAATGATTTTTTCTGTACTAAAAGGAAACCATAATCGGGGAATATTTAGTTTTAAATCTACTCCATATTCCGAGACATTAAAAAAATTATTATTTGGATTTGCTAAATCTTTTGAAGCACCAATATTTCCACGTCCTGAAATTTCTAGTGTTTCTGCGCCATTAAATACGTTTCGAATCGTTTCAGATATACTTGCAGCAATCCCAATGTCTTGTATATTTGAATGAGTAACATCAAACGAGGTTCCAAAACTATATTTTTTTCGCGGTGTCAAATATACTTTTGCAATCAAGGACTGAGCGGTAGAATCTCTTGGATCTACTTCATATAAAATGGTTGGATAGTTAAAAATCTTAAGATTGTTCAAATAACGTGAGGTAAGAACAGTTTTATTATCGGCAAATAAGCCTCCTTTTGTAATAAATACGGCATCGGTAATGGCACGTGGTTTATATTTTAATTTTTCGTGACTGTATAAATGAAAATTATTAAAAGAAGTACTGTCAGTAATTGGCGAATTAATTTTGGTTGGTGAATAATCGGTATAAATATTTACATCACTTATTTTAAATATTTTAAAAGGTTCTGTTCTTGTGGAATCCTTTTCTAAATAAGAATAATTTTCTATTACTAAATTGATATTTACTTTGTTCTTTTTAGTGAGTGTATCTACATCAAAAGTTACGTTATTGGGCTGAAAATGATATACACCATTGTTTCTAAAATAAGTTGTAATTCGATTTTTTTCATTCTCAAAATCTTGTGTTTTATATTGATTTCCTGATTTTAAAAACGAATTTGCACTATTTGCCCGATACATTGAATCCAAAGCTTGAGTATGAATACTTGTTTTCAAAGTATCTAAAAGAAACGGATTTCCGGTAGTTATGCTGTATTTTATTTTTGCTTTTTTAGGACTAAGGCTATCTAGTTTGTAATTTGCTTTTACTTTAAAATAGCCGTCGTTAAAGTAAAAATATTTTAATCTCACAATCGATTTATTAGTTTTAACTGTATCAACAATCACTGGAGGTTCCCCAGTTTTTTTAAGGAAATCATGTATGCCATGATACCAAAAGGATTTTCCAAGTCTGTCGACTTGTTTTGCCGACAACCACTTTGATTTTCGTTCATATTTACCAGGATTGTTTTTAAACTTTGCTTGATAAGTGGAGTCTGGATTGGGATTAGCAAGGTTAAATAAATTCAATCTCAGGCGATAACCCAGAATGTCAGTATTCTGTTTTTGATACAATTGATTGGTAACAATTTCGCTCTTTATAGCCTTGTTGTTTACTATAATTTCATTTTTAGTAAGTAGTTGTTTTCCGTTTGGAACTCGTCTTACGGTATTACAGGCCGAGATAATTATTCCTATTAGAATAAATGTTGCTATTTTTGTGCTAATCTTTTTCAAATGTTCGGAAATATTTAATTCAAAAGTACATTTTTTATGGTTAGTAAAAACCAAATAAAACTTATAACGAGTTTACAACAAAAAAAATATCGTGTAGCCAATCAATTATTTTTTGCCGAAGGTATAAAGGTAATTCAAGAATTGGTAGAATCAAATTTTGAACTGGTTCATTTGTACACAACCCAAAATGATTTTGATGAAGTTTCGAACGCCAAAAAAACGATAATTAACGAAAGTGATTTAAAAAAAATCAGCGCTTTGGCAACACCAAATACCTGTTTGGCACTTTTTAAAATCCCTGCCAATAAAGAAATCGTCGAATCAGGTTTGATTATTGCTCTTGACTCTATACGTGATCCGGGAAATCTGGGGACAATATTGCGTTTGTGCGACTGGTTTGGTATCAATCAATTAATTTGTTCCAAGGAAACAGTGGATATTTACAACCCAAAAGTGGTTCAGGCAACCATGGGGTCTATCGCGCGCGTAAATGTAAATTATATAGATTTGAACGCTTTTGTAAGTGAAACGGAATTACCTGTTTTTGGTACTTTTATGGATGGAAAAAACATCTATAAATCAGTTTTGCCTCAAGAAGGAATTATTATTATGGGCAATGAAGCCAATGGAATTTCACCTGAATTAGAATTATTAGTAAAAAATAAACTCACAATTCCTCGTTTTGGCAGTCTTCAAAAAACCGAAAGCCTCAATGTAGCCACCGCCACCGCTATTATTTTGAGTGAGTTCAGGAGGAATAATAGTTAGTTTTTTAATGAAAAGTAAAATTGATAAAAACGGCTCTGCTTTTTAGTGATTGAATATTGCTTGTCCAAGGACTTGCAGGATCTTTATCGCGAATTAGTTCATCATTAATTCCGAAAACACCTCTTATTGATGGCGAGAATATAAAATATTCCGAAAAAATATCAATACCAAAACCCATTTCATAATTAGTTGTCCAAGGCTTTACTCTAAAGCGTTGTTCTAGATTATCATCGACTGATTTTGCATTGCTTGACAAATTTAATGTTGCCGAAGCACCTCCCAACAAGTAAGGACGAATATTTCCTGTTCTAGCCGAAGAAAATTTCAGTAATAACGGAAAATGAATATAAGTGCTGTTTACTTCTCTAAGTTTATCACTCGAATTAGGATATGTTGCAGTTGGGTTGGTGAAATAACTTGTGGGATAATAAAAATCTCGTGTTGTATAATATAATCCCGGTTCAAAACGCAAATCAATATATTCTTGAAGCTTCAAATCGGCAACAAGTCCCACATTAAAACCAGTGCTTTTCTTTATTGCGATATCTGGCACAGGAGTTTTGTAAACTACCTTAAAATCATAAGAGTTAAATCCCAAATAGAATCCAAAATAGAGTTTTTGCTTTTGAAAATTCTCTAAATTAATAATGGGATCTTTGCTAAATATGCCTTTAGTTTGTGCTAATCCATTGAAGGTTATTGCAAATAGAAGTATTACAATTATTTTTTTCATATTATTTTTTCGAAGCTGAGTAAATTGTTGCTACACCAAATGTTTGTGGCATTGCAACAACATCTATAAACCCAATTTTTCTCAAAATATTGTTTAAGGCTTCTCCATAAGGAAATGCTGCCGCCGATTCGGATAAATAGCCATAAGCAACATTGTCTTTTGAAAATAATTTCCCGATAATTGGCAAAATATTTTCACTATAAAAAGTATAACCTTGTTTGTAAGGCGTTTTATCTGGTACTGAAGTTTCAAGAATTACAAAAACACCATTTGGTTTTAAAACTCTTAAAATTTCTGTCAATCCTTTTTCAAGATTTTCAAAATTCCGAACTCCAAAAGCTACTGTAATAGCATCAAAATGATTGTCTTCAAAAGGCATATTTTCAGAATCGGCCAAAACCATTTCGATTGTATCAGATAAGTTTTTTTCTTGAATTTTTTTCTTCCCCACTTCAAGCATTCCAGCCGAAATATCTAATCCAATGATTTCATTTGCTTTGGTTTGAGCCATCAAAATAGCCAAATCTCCCGTTCCTGTTGCAATATCCAGAATTGTTTTAGGATTTGTTTTGCTTACAATTTGCAAAACTTTCTTGCGCCATTTTACGTCTATTCCAAAAGAAATTACCCGATTAAGGTTATCGTAATTTCCTGAAATGGTATCAAACATTTGGGCAACTTGTTCTTTCTTACTTAATGACGAATCTTTATAAGGAGTTATATTCTTTGACATTTTCTAAATTTTGGAACAAAGGTAAATTAGATTTTTGAATAATGCGTCTTATTTTTTTCTTGTAAATGTTTGAAACGTATAATCAAAGAGGTGTTTTTCGTCTTTTTGATTAAAAACTTCGCTTGTTAGTTTCCAAATATTCAAATCGATTTCAGGAAAATAAACATCGGCTTCAAACGAATGATGAACACATGTAATGTCAAGTTGATCCGCTAAATAGATAGATTGTTTGTAAATTTCGCCTCCGCCAATGATGAAAATATTTTCATTTTTTGGACAAATAGCAATAGCTTTTTCTAAATTTTCGACAACTATGCAACCTTCTTTTTCATATTCTTTTTGTCGAGAAATAATAACATGAGTTCTGTTTGGAAGCGGTTTAGGGAAACTTTCAAAGGTTTTTCTTCCCATAATAATATAATGTCCCGATGTAATTTCTTTGAAACGCTTGAAGTCATTAGGCAAATGCCAAAGTAAATCATTGTTTTTTCCTAGTGCATTGTTTTCGGCGACTGCCGCAATCAAAATAATCATTTTTTATTGAGGTTTAATAGAGGAATCTTCTTCGATCTGTGTTTGTAATTGGCTAATTTTTCTTTTTTGTTGAGTAACAAGTCGTTCTATTTGTTCTTTTTCCCAGTTTTTATTCATGAAACGATCTGTTATAAAAACCTTTATAAAATGAAGAATAAACAAAAATGTCCATGTTGTAATTACCCAAAGAGACCAATTCGATTCAAATCCGAAAACCTTAAAATGGTTGCCAAGAGTTAAAAAGACACTTCCTAATAGAAATAAAACAAAGTGAAAATAGAGACTTTTTTTCTGGTTTAATCTTTTTCGAGCATATTCGTATTGCTCATATTGTTCGTTTTCCATCAAGAGAAATTTAGTTTATAAAGGTAAAATTTATTTTTAATTGTCACTATTATGATTCATGATAATTTATTAAGAAAACGTTTTCTATTTTGAGATTAAAATTTTAAATAGGTATAAATTAAGAAAATCCTTAAAAATTAAGGAAGTTTTTAACATAGTCCTAAAACTTCATCTTAAATATTGAATGTTCGAAAATATTTGTTTTCTTTGTCCCATAAATCTAAAAATGAAATAGTTATGTCAATAAAGAAACAATTTATAAAAACAAAACCGGTTTGTAAAGTAACATTTTCGGTAGAAGCCAAAGAAGCTAATCTTGCTTCAGTTGTAGGGGATTTCAATAATTGGAATCCAGCAGATGGAGAATTATCAAAATTGAAAAACGGAACCTTCAAAGGTGTTTTCGATTTGCCAAAAGACGCATCGTACGAATTTAAGTACGTAATTGATGGTGCTTTCGTAAACGAGCCAGAATCTGATTCTTTTAAATGGAATGATTTTGCAGGAACTGAAAACGGTGTTTTAGAACTTTAATTATATCCTAAAAAAATCCGCTGCAAAGCGGATTTTTTGTTTTTATCCTTTTTATTGGTTTATAAACCAATTTTTATTTTTTCTATTACTAAAGTATATTCTACATCGGATAGATAAGTTTTTTGTGAATTCATTTCGAAAACGTCTCTAAATTTCTAGAAGTATTTCGGAACTAAATCTGTTTACGATAAATCCAAAATCTTACACCGCAACACTTCCTTTTATAAGTGGATGTGGATCATAACCTTCGAGTGTGAAATCTTCAAAAGTAAAATCGAAAATATCTTTTACGGCAGGATTCAAAATCATTTTTGGTAGCGATTTCGTTTCTCGAGACAATTGTAATTCAACTTGCTCAAAATGATTGTTGTAAATGTGTGCGTCTCCAAAAGTGTGAATAAATTCACCAACTTCTAGCCCGCAAACTTGAGCAATCATCATGGTAAAAAGAGCGTACGAAGCAATATTAAATGGAACACCAAGGAAAATGTCAGCGCTTCGTTGGTATAATTGGCATGACAGTTTTCCGTCCGAAACGTAGAATTGAAAAAAGGCGTGACAAGGAGGTAAAGCCGCTTTGTTATTGGCTACATTTTCCGAAAATGATTTTGAATTATCAGGCAAAACCGAAGGATTCCAAGCCGAAACTAACATTCTACGACTATTTGGATTTGTTTTTAATTCTTTTATAAGATCGGCAATTTGATCAATTTCTTCGCTGTTCCAGTTGCGCCATTGATGACCGTAAACAGGACCTAGATTTCCGTTTTCATCTGCCCAAGCATCCCAAATTTTAACGCCGTTTTCTTGAAGATATTCAATGTTGGTATCGCCTTTTAAGAACCAAAGTAGTTCGTATATAATTGATTTTAAATGTAGTTTTTTGGTGGTAACCATCGGAAAACCTTCGCTTAAATCAAATCTCATTTGGTAACCAAAAACACTTTTTGTTCCCGTTCCTGTTCGATCTCCTTTTTGATTTCCGTTTTCTAAAACGTGTTGTACTAAGTCTAGGTATTGTTTCATTCTTGGTTCAAAGGTTTAAAGTTTAAAGTTTAAAAGTTTTAGAACTTTAAACTTCAACATTCGTTAATCAAAATTAAAAAATTATTTTTTTGTTCCCCCTTCGGGGGTTAGGGGAGCTTTATCTTTTCGAAATCTCATCTCTAATCTTAGCCGCTTTTTCATAATCTTCCTGTTCTACGGCGGTATCTAATAATTCGTTTAATTCCGTCAAACTATGGTTCGAATACGTTCCTCCAGATTGATTGCTTTCTTCACGACCAAAAGTCTCAGGGTTCGAAAGAATATCGTCTATTTCTTGAGAACCTTTATCGGGATCCAAAGGGTTGTTTTTCAAATAAATTCCGGCTTTGTCAAGGATGTTTTTATAAGTAAAAATAGGTGCATTAAATCGTAATGCCAATGCAATCGCATCGGAAGTTCGAGCGTCTATAATTTCCTCAATTTTATCTCTTTCGCAAATGATACTCGAATAAAAAACGCCATCAACCAGTTTATGAATAATGACTTGTTTGACCACAATATCAAACCGATCAGCAAAATTTTTGAATAAATCATGTGTTAAAGGACGTGGTGGTTTTATTTCTTTTTCCAAAGCAATTGCAATGGATTGAGCCTCGAAAGCGCCAATGACAATAGGCAATTTTCTTTCTCCGTCAACCTCGTTTAATATTAGAGCATAAGCTCCGTTTTGAGTTTGACTGTATGAAATCCCTTTTATAGATAATTTAACTAAGCTCATAATTGCAAAAGTAAAAAGCATCAAATGCCTTATTTATGGATTGTTTTTTCTTGAAAAATATAAGTGCAATTTTAATCAAAAAACGGCAAACAAAAAAGTTACCTACGAGCAAAGATACGAATATCTTGATAGTAGGTAACTATATTTTTTGGGCGAAATTCTAAAAAATCAGGAATGCGACGCTTTAAAAGCTTTTAGTTTTTCGGTTAATCGTGGTACAATATCAAAAGCATCTCCAACAACTCCATAATCGGCAACTTTAAAGAAAGGCGCTTCAGGATCGGTGTTAATTACCAGTTTTACTTTCGAAGAATTAATTCCTGCAATGTGCTGAATCGCTCCAGAAATTCCGATGGCAATATATAAATTGGCAGCAACAGGTTTTCCTGTTTGACCTACGTGTTCAGAATGAGGCCTCCAATCTAAATCGGAAACTGGCTTTGAGCAGGCAGTTGCGGCGCCAAGAACGGCAGCTAAATCTTCGATCATTCCCCAGTTTTCTGGGCCTTTTAGTCCACGACCTCCAGAAACTACAATATCGGCATCGGCAATAGAAACTTTTCCAGAAACTTTTTCTACCGATTCTACTTTTATGCTGAAATCATTTTCTCCGATGTTTGGATTAAAATCTTCCTCGGCTAAATTGGATGCGCTTTCGAAAATTCCATAAGAGTTTTTGGCTAAACCAAGAATTTTTATGTCGGTTGAAATTTCGGTGATATTGAATGCTTTGTTCGAAAACGAATTTCTTCGCACTTGAAAAGGCGATAGGCTTACTGGTAATCCGACAACATTCGAAGCAAAGCCAGCTTCTAGCGAAACGGCTACCAATGGCGAAAGATAAATGCTGTCTGTCGTCGAAGAAAGTATAATTAGTTTGGCGCTTTCTTTTTGTGCTGCCTGTTTGATGACATCGGCATACGCTTTGGCAGAAAAACCAGCCAATTTATCATTGGTAACTTTCAGGACTTTATCTACTCCATATTTCGATAATTCCGAAACATCGGTAGTATTTATGGTTACGGCTGTAACGGTTGTTCCTAAACTTTCGGCTACTTTTTTTGCATAAGAAGCTAATTCAAAAGCTATTTTTCGGAATTTCCCTTCTGCGGATTCTGCGTATATTAGTATTGACATAATGATTTTTGATTTACGATATTTGATTTACGATATACAATTTGTGTTTCAATCCAAAATCGTATATTGCAATTCGTATATCTTATATTACTTTGGCTTCGTTGTGTAATAAATTGATTAATTCATCTAGATTATCAGCTGAAACTAATTTCACAGCCGATTTTGGTGCTGGTTTTTCAAACTTCACCGCTTTTGTATTTATGGAAGCAGCAACAGGTTCTACAACTGTTAGTGTTTTGGTTCTGGCCGTCATAATTCCTCTCATATTCGGGATTCGTAAATCTTTTTCTTCGACTAATCCTTTTTGTCCTCCAATGATTATTGGTAAAGTTGTAGAAACAGTTTCTCTACCGCCATCAATTTCGCGAATTGCTTTTACGGTTGTTCCTTCAATACTTATATTGGTACAAGAATTTAGGAAATTGTATCCCAAAATTCCAGCAATCATTCCAGGAACCATTCCTCCGTTATAATCTAAGGATTCTTTTCCTGCGATAACAATATCATAAGCACCATTTTTTATCACTTCGGCAAGTTGTTTGGCAACAAAAAAACTATCAGTTGGGTTTGCGTTTACACGAATAGCATCGTTGGCGCCTATGGCTAATGCTTTTCTTAAAGTTGGTTCTGTTTCAGGACCGCCTACATTGACAACAGTAATTGTTGCCGCTTGTTGTTCTTGAAACCAAATAGCACGTGTTAATCCATATTCATCGTTTGGATTAATCACAAATTGAACGCCATTAGTATCAAATTGGGAGTCGTCGCTGGTGAAATTAATTTTTGAGGTAGTATCAGGAACGTGGCTGATGCAAACTAATATTTTCATAGTTATGTTTTTTTCGAAATTGCTTTTACAAAATTATAATAATAAATGGAATAATATACTATGCGCGCATAATATATTTCAGTATTATATCGATTTCGTAGCCCTGATAGAAGAGACATCCTTTGTTTGCTTGCTTTAAGCAAGCAAAGATATAGCGGATAGCAGGATTAGCTCTAAGTTATTTTAAAAATAAATTAGGCTTTAAGTGATTTAAAATATTTATTTTTGCAATTCGAAAATTTACACATACACTATACAACTATGAGAACAATACAATTTAGAGAGGCCATTTGCGAAGCGATGAGTGAAGAAATGCGTCGCGACGAGTCGATATACTTGATGGGAGAGGAAGTAGCAGAATATAATGGTGCATATAAAGCATCAAAAGGAATGCTTGCTGAATTTGGAGAAAAAAGAGTAATTGATACGCCAATTGCTGAGCTAGGTTTTACCGGAATTGCAGTAGGTTCGGCAATGAATGGTTGTAGACCAATTGTTGAATATATGACTTTCAATTTTTGTTTGGTAGGGATTGACCAAATTATAAATAATGCAGCCAAAATGCGTCAGATGACCGGTGGACAATTTAATGTTCCTATTGTTTTTCGTGGACCAACGGCTTCGGCAGGACAATTGGGAGCGACACACTCTCAAGCTTTAGAAAATTGGTTTGCCAATACTCCAGGGCTTAAAGTGGTAGTGCCATCTAATGTTTATGATGCTAAAGGACTTCTGAAATCAGCTATTCGTGATAATGATCCCGTAATTTTCATGGAATCGGAGCAAATGTATGGTGACAAAGGAGAAGTTCCCGATGGAGAATATACGATTCCTCTTGGTGTTGCTGATGTAAAACGTGAAGGGACTGATGTTACCATCGTTTCTTTTGGAAAAATCATCAAAGAAGCTTTTATAGCTGCCGATGAACTTGCCAAAGAAGGAATTTCATGTGAAGTTATCGATTTAAGAACCGTTCGTCCTATGGATCATGAAGCGATTCTTACTTCAGTTCGAAAAACAAATAGATTGGTAATTCTTGAAGAAGCTTGGCCTTTTGCAAGTATTTCATCAGAGATTGCATTCTTGGTTCAAGAACGTGCTTTCGATTTTCTTGATGCACCAATTCAACGTATCACAACTGCCGATACTCCAGCACCATATTCTCCAGTATTGTTGAAAGAATGGTTGCCAAATGCTGGTGATGTTGTAAAAGCAGTTAAAAAAGTAATGAATAAATAAGGTGTTAAACTTTTCGAAATATTAGAAAAACAGAAAAACTAATATCAGAAATTGACTATATTTGGAACTTCATCAAATACTTAAATTTGATGAAGTTTTTTTTTTGATTATGAAAAAGAATTTATTGTTTGGCTTGTTTTTTTTATTAGCTGTTGCAAATTCCGTTTTTGCCCAAACTAAAGTGAGCGGTATCGTTTTAGATAAGTCAAAAAAACCGATTCCTTTTGCAAATGTGGCTTTCAAGAATTCAAATGAAGGTATTGTATCTAATGAAGACGGTCGTTTTTATTTAGAATCTCCAAAAAATTATAAGGTATTGACAGTTACTTCTGTTGGATTTTCTGACAAAGAAATTACATTAGAAAAGGCTGTGAATTATGATTTTGTAGTGGTATTAAACGAAATCGAAACCTTGAAAGAAGTAGTTATTTTTACTGGAAAAACTTCAAAAAAGAATAATCCGGCACTTGATATCCTTAGAAAAATTTGGGAAAGAAAACGCAAAAATGGTTTGCATATATTCAATCAATACCAAATGGAAAAGTATGAGAAAGTGGAGTTTGACATGAACACTATTGATAGTGCTTTTATGAAAAATAAAATTTTCAAAGGAATGGAGTTTATCTTCAAGCAAGTTGATACTTCACGAATTACAGGAAAAACATATTTGCCTATTTTTATAAACGAATCTCTATCAGATGTTTATGGGGATAATAAACTAAATAAAATAAAAGAAGTATTAAAAGCTAATAAGAATTCAGGATTTGGTAATAATCAGCAAATTCTGTCTTTTGTAAAAGACCTGTATTCGGATTATGATATTTATGATAATCATCTAACTTTTTTTGATAAAAGTTTTACCAGTCCGTTATCAAGAACAGGAATTGATACTTATAATTATATTCTAAAAGACAGTGCATTCGTAGATAAAAAATGGTGTTATAACATATTGTTTTATCCAAGAAGGAAAAATGAATTGACTTTTAAAGGAGATTTTTGGGTTAATGATTCCACTTATGCCATCAAAAGTATTAACATGGCAGCCACAAGAAGTGCTAATATTAACTGGATAAAAGATATTTATATCGAACAAGAATTTGATGTTGTCAATGATTCTGTTTTTCTTTTGACCAAGGATTATATGATGTCTGATTTTGCCTTAAACAAAAGCGATCTGTCTAAAGGGGTTTATGGAAAACGAACTACTTTGTATCAAAAACATCAATTTAATAAGGAAAAACCAGTTTCTTTTTATAAAGAGAAGGTAAATTATGATGATGAAACGGTCTACAATAAATCGGACGAATATTGGCATGACAACCGATTTGAGAATCTAAGTAAAGATGAATTAGGCGTTTATAAAATGCTAGATACATTAAAGACGGTCAAGAAATTCAAAAACATATTCAATCTTGTTACCATAGTAGATAGTGGCTATCTTCATAGCGGAAATTTTGATTTTGGCTCCATTTACTCTGCCATAGGAAATAATGATGTCGAAGGATTACGATTACGTGTGGGAGCAAGAACTTATTTTGGACCTAATGATGCTTGGCGCTTGCAAGGCTATACCGCTTATGGTCTAAAGGATCAGAAATTCAAATATGGATTTTCTGGAAAATGGATGATTGACAAAAAAAATAGATTTATTATTTCTGGAGGAAATCGAAAAGATGTGGAACAAACAGGGGCATCATTAACCACTTCAAATGATGTCTTGAATCGCGGTTTTGGAGCTTCAGGATTGTTAACCGTTGGTAGTAATGGAAAATTGACCAATGTGAATTTGACCAATCTTGAATTAGAAATTGAACCTGTAAAAAACCTGACTTTTAGAACAGGGTTTACTTATAGAACATTAGAGTCGGCTTCGCCAGTATTTAGTTTAGATTATTATACAGATTTGTCACAAACTACTATAAAAAGCAAAGTACATCAATCTGAATTAAATGCACAAATTGAGTTCACACCTAATCGAAAACCAATAGGGTACTCTATAGAAAGATATAATGCCGACAGTCCTTTTAGTCGTGTTTTTGTGAGTTATAGTCAGGGATTTAAAGGAATAATGAATAGTGATTTTGATTACCAAAAACTCCAATTATACTACAAACAACCTCTAATTATTGGTCCTTTAGGAAGGAGTAATCTAATATTGGAAGTAGGAAAAACATACGGAAACATTCCGCTTGGATTAATGAGTATTATTCCCGGAAATCAATCTGTTTTTACGCTAGAGAATACTTTTAGTAATCTAAAATATTATGAGTTTGTAGCGGATCAATATGCTATGCTACAATGGGATCACAATTTTCAAGGAAGACTTTTTTCAAGGATACCTTTTATGCGAAAGCTTAATTGGAGAGAAATTATTGGTATTAAAGCAGTTTATGGAACAGTTTCAGATAACAATAAAGCCATCAATGCTTCGGGATTAATTTATAAAGCTCCAACAACTCCTTATTGGGAATATAATGCAGGAATTGGTAATATCTTCAAGTTTTTTAGAATAGATTGTAGTTGGAGAGGTAATTATAGGAATGTACCTGGGGCAAATAATTTTGCTGTAAAAGGTTCGTTTGGTTTTTATTTTTAAGGCTCAAAGTCCTTACATTTGCTTTCAAAATAGAAAATACTTACATGGAAAAAAAATCACCAGAGAATAAATTGATTTGGACTAATAACCTCCGAGTTTTAGCTACAATTAGTGTGATTTTATTACATGTTTCTGGACAAATTTTAATTCAATACGGCAAAGTTTCTGACTTTGTTTGGTGGACAGGAAACCTATTTGATAGTTTCGTACGATTTTGCGTTCCTGTTTTTGTAATGTTAACAGGAGCATTATTATTGCCTAAAGCCTATGAAATAGGGGAGTTTCTGAAAAAAAGATTCCTAAGAATTATACTTCCTTTTTTATTTTGGAGCGTTGTTTATATAGTATTTACCTATTATGTAAAGCTTACGCCAAATCATGAAATGTCAAGGCTAGAAATTATAACATGGTCATTAGATTTGTTACGGTCAGGAACTTCGCCACACTTATGGTACATTTATATGATTATAGGAATCTATCTAATTACACCAATAATCAGTAAATGGGCGCAAAACTGTAAGGAGAACGAAATTATATATTTTTTGATTATTTGGTTGGCGGCTTTGATTTTGAATCAGCCAATTCTTGAAAGATACATTACAGATATAGATGTTTCTTATTTCTCCGATTTTATTGGATATTTAGTTTTGGGTTACTATTTATCGGTTAAAACATTTAAATACAATAAAATAACGATCAATATAATTGCAATTTTATTAATCCTTATTGGAGTTATTATTACAATCGCAGGAACTTATTATTTAACAAATCGAGACGGAAAATTTAATCAATATTTTTATGGTTATATGACCCTGAATACTCTAATGGTTTCGGCGGGAATTTTTGTGGTTTTTAAAAATTTGAATAGTAACAAATCATCTAAAATCATTGATTTTATTAGCAAATACAGCTACGGAATTTATTTAGTTCACGTTTTGGTTTTATTTTATTTATCAAAAATCGGAATGGATTTTAGTTTTATGAACCCAATTTTTTCAATTCCTTTAGTGACTTTATTATGTTTAGCGCTTTCTACTTTGATTATTTATGCTGTAAATAAATTGCCTTACGGCAAGTATATATCTGGATGAAGCAAGCTATTGAATATCTTATTGAAAAGGAACCTATTTTTAAAATTATCATCGAAAAATATGGCTTGCCTATAATTCCCCAACGGCCACATGGTTTTGAGACTTTAGTGCAGTTGATTCTGGAACAGCAAGTTTCAATAGATTCGGCGAAAGCCACTTTTTTAAAATTAAAAGCCAAAGTAAATAACTTCAAACCTCAATTGCTTCTTTTATTGGCAGATGAAGAATATAGAAATCTTGGCGTAAGCCGACAAAAAACGTCCTATATAAAAGCATTATCGCATTCGATTATTAATAAAGAAATTGATTTAGAAAGCCTTTCGACTAAATCTTCGCAGCAGGTTCGCGACGAATTAATTAAAATCAAAGGAATTGGCAACTGGACAATCGATGTTTATTTGATGTTTTCGCTTCAATTTCCTGATATAATTCCGCTTGGTGATATAGCAGTTGTAAATACTATTAAGGAGTTGCTAGACATTCACGACAAGCAAGAAATAGAAATTTATGCCACAAAATGGAGTCCGTATCGATCGGTCGCAACATTTTTATTATGGCATCATTATTTGAATATAAGAAATAGAAAAGTAGAATATTAATTAGCATGATAATAAATTGAATATAATGCAGAGATAATGTAGATTTCGTATTGTAATATCGGATTCTTGCTTATTTTTGCAGTATTAAACCAAAGAAAACAAAATTAAATAATGGCTTCAACAAAACTAAATTCTTTCGATGTATTAATCGAAATTCCAAGAGGAAGTAGAAATAAATATGAATATGATTTTGAAATAAAAAGAATGCGCTTCGATAGAATGCTGTTCTCTTCGATGATGTATCCTGCTGATTATGGGTTTATTCCAGAAACTTTAGCATTAGACGGCGATCCGCTAGATGTTTTGGTTTTGATAAACGAACCAACTTTTCCTGGATGTGTAATGGAAGTAAAGCCTATTGGAGTTTTTCACATGGCGGATGATAAAGGGCCAGATGAAAAAATAATTTGTGTACCCGTTTCTGATCCAATTTGGAATTCATTGAATAATCTTTCCGATATAAATCCGCATTTATTAAAAGAAATTGAACATTTCTTCCTAGTTTACAAAGATCTTGAGAACAAAAGTGTAGATGTAGGTGGTTGGGGAGACTTAGATAATGCATTAGAAATTATCGCCGAATGTACTGAGCGTTTTAATCAAATTGAGAATAAACCAGAAGGTTTATTCAGTATTAAGTAAAAATTTTAGTAAATAATTGAGAAAGCAATATTCAGAAATGGACATTGCTTTTTTATTTGTTGCTATTTAGTTATATTTACAATTATTTAATCAAACCAAATTTATTATGAATGAAATTATGATTTATCTGCCTTTAGTAATGGCAGCAATTGGGTTAGCTTTTATGTTGTACAAAAAGGCTTGGGTTCTAAAACAAGACGCTGGAGATGGTAAAATGAAAGAGATTTCAGAGCACATCTACGAAGGAGCGTTAGCCTTTCTTAAAGCAGAATATAGGCTATTAGCCGTGTTTGTGGTTTTGGCAAGTATTGTTTTAGCAGGAATGTCTTTTGCGTTTCAAACTACAAATATTTTAATAGTTGTTGCTTTCATTTTTGGGGCTTTTTTCTCCGCTTTTGCAGGAAATATGGGAATGAAAATCGCTACTAAAACTAATGTTAGAACAACACAAGCTGCTCGTACCAGTTTGCCACAAGCTTTAAAAGTTTCTTTTAGTGGTGGAACAGTAATGGGATTAGGAGTTGCAGGTCTTGCGGTTCTTGGATTAACTGGTTTCTTTATTTTCTTTTTTAACTATTTTATGGGCGGAGTTTGGACTTCATCCGAAGATATGACTAAAGTGCTTGAAACATTGGCTGGTTTCTCTCTTGGAGCTGAATCTATTGCTTTGTTTGCTAGAGTAGGTGGTGGAATTTATACAAAAGCTGCCGATGTAGGAGCAGATTTAGTGGGTAAAGTTGAAGCTGGAATTCCAGAAGATGACCCTAGAAATCCTGCTACAATTGCAGATAATGTTGGAGATAACGTGGGTGACGTTGCCGGAATGGGTGCCGATTTATTTGGTTCTTACGTAGCAACTGTTCTTGCAGCAATGGTTCTTGGTAATTATGTTATCAAGGATATGGGTGGAAAAATCGAAGACGCTTTCGGAGGTATAGGACCAATCTTATTGCCAATGGCAATTGCTGGTTTCGGAATTTTATTCTCTATCATCGGAACAATGGTTGTGAAAATATCGGATGATAATGCCAAAGAGCCACAAGTTCAAAAAGCATTAAATATTGGAAACTGGATTTCTATTGGATTAACGGCAATTGCTTGTT